>NZ_JBJDRZ020000002.1:0-7744 GCF_044987585.2 Paenochrobactrum sp. BZR 201-1
TTCTCCTTGGTGGCTTTTAAAAACAACCACACTATCGCACAAAAGCGGATCAGGAGGCCGTCCACCACATCAAGTCCAATGCCACAGTGGAACGTTTTTTTATGTTATGTATAGCAGTACATTCAAGTGCACACGATGCACCTTGATATACGCGTATTTCACCTTGCTTGGCGGGTGAGGTATGCGTTATTTTTTTACTAGGTGTTTCTAATCAAAGAGATAATCAGGTTCTTATTTAGAGAACCTTGTTTCTGATAATTTATCGTTCAGCTCGGTGACTTTCGAACTGGTGCTATAGCGATTGAGCAAGCTATAAAGTCAATATCTACGCACACTGTCATCCCTAGGGATGATTCTTTAAAGTTGGAAATCGTGCAAAAAACCACTTACATTTAATAGGTGGGTGATTTGTGCATTTTAAATAATAATGACAAACTTGAGACCGTTGAAAAAGCTGTTTCCTATGATCAGAAGACCCGTGCATATGCGCAAGAGAATGCATTGCGTGCAGATAAAATAATTGAATACGGTCCTCATAAACAACAACGAATTGAGCTTTTTTTCCCTAAAATTCCTGAGAAAGATTTACCAATCCTGGTATTTCTGCACGGAGGCGCTTGGATCGCAGGAAATATAGATTGGTTACGGTTTATGGCTGATCCGGTAATCAGACAGCCCGCAATTTTTGCGGCTGTATCTTATCGCTTGGCTCCCGAATGTCGTT
Organism: Paenochrobactrum sp. BZR 201-1; assembly: GCF_044987585.2. Lineage (NCBI taxonomy): Bacteria > Pseudomonadati > Pseudomonadota > Alphaproteobacteria > Hyphomicrobiales > Brucellaceae > Paenochrobactrum > Paenochrobactrum sp. BZR 201-1. The sequence goes on from NZ_JBJDRZ020000002.1 coordinate 725, forward strand.
GGCCGTCACAACTCAATGATTTTGAACTTGCGTTCAATTCATTATTTCCTGCACTGAAAAAGCATGGTGGTGATACAAATAAGATTGTTGTTGGTGGACATTCAGCAGGCGGTCAGATTGCTGCCATGGCTGTTCTTACTGAAAAAATAAGCCCTGTTCTAGCTTGTATGCTGGTTAGTAGTCCACTGGATTTGCGTTATGACAGAGTTCCGTCAGATACAGGCGCCGGACGTGTTTATCAGTATTTACTTGAACGTCCGGAAGACGACACTGATGCCAGCCCTATTACGCGCATTAAAAAAAATTCAGTGCCATTTCATTTAACATGGGGTTCTGAAGATTTTGTAAGAATTGCTGACTCCAATACACGCATGATGCAAGCCATGCGAGAGGAGGGACAGCATGTAGAATATCGCATTCATACGGGTGCTGACCATTTTGATACGCATCTAGCTTTGCGTGACCCGAATAATGATTGGTATGCAACATTTCGTAGGTTTGTAGCTAATGATTATTCTTTCGAGCTCTCATTAAAAAGATAGTTTTGCATATTCTTCAGGAGGAGGAAAAACATGAAAACTGTTACGAAAAAATTATTACCTCTCATTGCCGGAGGTATTATTATGGCAGCAACTATGAGTTCATCCGCCGCGCAGACTGTTTTAACTGTGTCAGGATGGACGCCCCCACGACATCATTTCACAAAACTCTTACAGGATGAGTGGGCGAAACAAGTAGAACAAGAGTCCAATGGTTTACTAAAAATCCGCTATCTACCACGTGCACCAATGGGCGCGGCCCAAACTTTTGATGGTGTCCGTGATGGCTTAGTCGATATTAGTTTTATTTCACATGGCAATACCCCCGGACGTTTTCGCTTAACAAAAATTGCAGAATTTCCATTTCTTGCAGATAAAGCGGAGGATTTATCGGTTGCCTATCAGCGGGTATTTGAAAAACACCTGGCAAAGGGCAATGAACATGAGGGCGTCGTACCACTCGCTATGTTTACTCCTGGTCCAGGTCACTTAATGTCACCGCGTGCCGAGTATAAGAATAAAGCATCACTTCAAGGTCAGAAATTGCGCGCGCCCGGTGGCATGGCATTCGATCTTGCCACATCACTTGGTTCTGTTCCTGTTTCACGTCCCGCCTCTGAATTATATGAGTTGCTAAACGGTGGCATAGTGGATGGAGCGCTTATGCCTGCTGATGTTTTTGGCGGTTGGCGTCTTGAAGAACTGATCAGGAATGTCGTTTCCGTCCCCGGCGGTTTTTATAATGCAAGTTTTGCTCTCATCATGAACGAAGCAAAATTTAATTCATTAACCGACGCAGAACGTGAAGCCTTGCTGAAGGTAACAGGCGAAAGCTTTTCCCGTATTGCAGGGCGTGCATCAGATGAAGCCGATAATCGTGGCTGGAAAATCTATGAGGACAGTGGTGGTCAAAGACAAACTGCCAGTGAAACATTTTTTGCAGAGATACGCGATGCCGTCGGACCTTTGGAGGATGCATGGCACGCCAATGTAGCTGATACGGGTATTGATGCGAAAGCTGCTCTTGATGAATTACGTGATGAAATTAAAAAAATCGAGGGGCAGGAGTGAGACAAGATGAGCAATGATCAACCCTCATTGTCAGGTACTCCTAAATTTTGTGATTTATTATATCATCGCCTCATCCAAACGCTTGAATATATGGCTGCTATCATGCTTGGCGGTATCATGCTGCTCACATTCACGGATGTGATTGCTCGCTACGCTTTTCACCGACCAATTGCTGCAAGTTTTGAGCTTACCGAAATGACAATGCAGGTTATGATTTATCTATGCATTGCAGTCGCGGTTGCCTCAAATGATCATATCAAAGTGACATTGATTGACCCGCTTATTAAACTGGTTCCCTTTCTTAAAACGTCAGCAGATAAAATATCTGGATCAATAATTGCCATATCGCTTGGTCTGCTAGGTTTTGCTGAAATAAATTTAGCGCAAGGAAAGGCAAATGAGATAACACCCGTGCTTGAATTACCGGTTGCACCTGTCGCTTGGTTGATCGGTATAGCATTATGTCTTTCTGCGGTACTTGCAGCACGCGCTGTATTTGTAGCTGATACAAATTATGGTGAACATAATGCTTGAGTTTTTCATTGGCATCACAGCACTTCTCATATTAATTCTAGCACGTATCCCTGTCGCACTCTCGATGGGAATGGTCGGTTTTCTTGGCTTTGCTCATTTTATGGGCTTTGCAATATCAGGCAAAATGGTTGCCGGTTCTGCTTTTGAACTTGGTAGCTATATGCTGACCGTTATTCCCCTCTTTGTGTTGATGGGAAATTTCGTGTCCAGTAGCGGTTTGGGGCGCGATCTTTTCAATGCGGCTTATGCATTTATTGGTCGTATGCCGGGTGGCCTTGCGGTTTCAGCTATTCTAGCATCAGGTGGTTTTGCAGCGATCTCAGGCTCAAGTGTTGCTTCTGCCGCAACAATGGTCAAAGTCTCTTATCCGTCTATGCGTTCCTTTGGTTATTCAGAGCCTTTTTCATTGGCAACGATTGCGGCTGGAGGAACTCTTGGAATTCTTATTCCGCCCAGCGTCGTTCTCATTATCTATGGGATATTAGCCGAACAAAACATCGCAAAACTATTTCTTGCAGGTCTTGTACCCGGCCTTTTAGGTATCCTGCTTTATATACTGACTGTCATGTTTGTCGTGGCGCGGGATCCGGCAGCCGGCCCTAAGGGTGAATATGTTCCTTGGGCAAAAAAATGGCACGCATTACGGCAAGTATGGGGTGTTGTGGCACTATTTTCCCTAATTATGGGGGGGCTTTATGGCGGCATTTTTACAGCCACTGAAGGCGGCAGCATCGGTGCTATGGGAGCTTTGTTACTCACTTTTGCCCGTGGTAAAATGTCCAAACAAGTTTTTCGTGATGCATTTTTAGGAACCATACGAACAACAGGTTCTCTTTTCCCGATTTTATTAGGAGCAACAGTTCTCGGTAATTTCATTGGCATGACCGGTGCGCCTGAAACACTTGCCGATTGGATTGCTGACGTTAACCCGCACCCGATAATGCTCCTTTTGATAATCGTTATGCTTTATCTCTTTTTGGGGTGCTTCTTAGAGAGCTACTCTACTTTATTCATTACCATGCCGATTATTCTGCCGCTTGTTGAAGCCGCAGGATTTGATCTGATTTGGTTTGGAATTATTGTCGTTGTAACAATTGAAATCGGGCTTCTTACACCACCGTTTGGAATGAATGTGTTCGTCCTGACTTCCGTTTTACGCAATATATCAGCTGGTCCTGTGTTTCGTGCCCTCATTCCTTTTATTGTTTCAGATCTAGTAAGAATTTTACTGCTGATCCTGTTTCCGGCATTGGTCTTGTTTCTACCAACTAACATGTAGTGCTTCATGAGCATGGAGAATTTTATGAGTGAAACCATTTGTTCTGTTGAAACAGTTGGTGATGCAATTGTTCAAATATTACAATTGCGCGGTGTTAATTGTCTTTTTGGTGGTGCGCCAACTTCAATGATTGAAGCTTTGGCAAATCCTGACAATGTAAATGAAAATTCTATCCGCGGTATTGTTACCCCACATGAGCAAACCTCGGTTGCGATGGCGCATGGGTATTATGCAGCAACTGGTCGCCCACAAGCTGTTTATCTTTACTCTACAGTCGGCACCGCCAACGGTCTTAACGGTATTATTAATGCATCACGTGCGCATATACCGATGATTGTCATCGCAGCGCGTTCTCCGATAGCAGAGCAACGCGGCATTGCAGGTGCTCGAGATATTCATGTTCAATGGTCGCAAGAAAGCTTTGACCAAGCTTCAATGCTGCGTGAATATGTAAAGTGGGATTATGAAATACGCCAACCAGATCAGGTTGTCTCTGTTATGGAGCGTGCATTCGAAGTGGCGACGGCTGAACCCTGCGGCCCAGTTTATATTTCGGTTCCACGTGATGTTTTAGCTGCACCTTTACAATCAATCGCAGTTGATACACCTTCTCGAAGAATTACGAAAACGCGTGTCATTGCTGACCCGGAAATGCTTGATGCTGCCGCTGATCTTTTGGCCAGTGCTAAACATCCCATCATTATAACTTCAGAAGCGGGCCGTACAGAAGGTGGACGCAATGCTTTGGCAGAATTAAGTGAGACAGGTGGTTTTGGTGTGCTTGAGGCAAGTCCAGTTTATAGTAATCTGGCACCGGAACATCCTTGCCATTTAGGGTATATTTTTGCATCCCAAGTTAGCCCCGATCTTGAAAAAGCCGATGTTATTTTGGTGGTAGATTCTGACGTGCCCTGGTTTACAGCTCGTGTGAATATTCCAAAATCAACACGTGTCATTCAATTAGGCATAGACCCGTTTTATCAGCAATTACCAATGCGTGGGTTTCCTTGTGATGTTCCTTTAATAGGCCATACAGAATATAGCCTAAATGAACTTACCTCTCGGCTTAAAACGCGTATTAATAATGAAACACGCAAAGAGCGCATATCAAGCCATCAAATGCGACGTAATCATCAGTCAAATCAACTGAAAGATGCCATTGCAAAAGATGAGAAATTAACAGCGATCACACCTCTATGGGCTAATCATTGTATTAGCCAATTGATTTCATCTGAGAGCATCATTGTTAATGAGTACCCAGCTGATTTGCGTATATTGCAACCACAAGGTTCAAACAGCTATTTCGGCCCTTCACATGCAGGTGGCCTTGGGTGGGGGCTTGCAGCTGCACTGGGTATAAAAGTAGCTAAACCGGATTCTGAGATAATTTGCACCTTGGGTGATGGCGCTTATTATTATTGTGCGCCAACTTCCTGTCATGAAGTTGCCGCCGCAGAAAATTTGCCTTTGCTGATTATTGTTTTCAATAATGGCGGTTGGAATGAGGTTAAAAAAAGTGTCATTAGTACACACCCCGGTGGCCATGCAGCACGCGCTAATTCAGTCCCTCTTACTAGTTTCGGCTATCGTGCAGACTTTGAAAAAATAGTTACAGCTTTTGGGGGCTATGGTGCAAAAGTTGAAAAAGCGGATGAGTTGCAAAGCGTATTACACGAAGCAATGCGTGTTGTACGCGAAGAAAAACGACAGGCGCTAGTGAATATTATCACCCAAGTTTAACCGCTATAATTCAAGTGTGAGGCTGGCAATGCCTAAAATGACATCGATTTCTCAAATTCTTTCAGCGCAAAAAGCAGCTTTTAGTCAGGAAACTAATCCGCCAGCAGTCGTTCGAAAAGACAGACTTATACGATTGGTAAAAACAGTTTTGAAAAACGAGGCTGCATTTGTTGCAGCCTTACAAACTGATTATGGCCATCGAGCGCCATTTGCTACTAAAGCAGGTGATATTCTAGGGACAATCAATGCGATCGAGTATCATCTACAGCATTTAGAAAACTGGATGAAACCCAAACCTGTTTTTCTTAATGAGGAGGCTGAAAAACACGGGATATTTGCAGAGGTTCATTATCAACCAATTGGTGTATTGGGCGCTCTCATACCATGGAATGGGCCTGTATTAATGGCTTGTTTGGCCGCTATGGGAGGGATCGCCGCCGGTAACCGTGTTATGCTGAAAATGTCTGAGCTGGCACCGGAGACCGGTTTTGTTTTCGAGCAAGCAATTGCGAGTGAATTTGACCAGTCAGAAGTAGCAGTTATTAATGGTGACGCTTCGGTAGCAGCTGAATTTTCCCGCCAAGCTTTTAATCATTTACTTTTTACTGGATCAACTTCCACAGGGCAAAAGGTTATGAAAGCAGCCGCCGAAAATCTTGTGCCGGTAACATTAGAACTTGGTGGCAAAAGCCCAGTCATTATCAGTCGTGATGCTGATTTACGGGTTGTAGCAGACCGTCTTACCTTGGGTAAACTTGCATCAGCTGGTCAGGTGTGTGTGTCACCAGATTATGTCCTTGTATCAAAAGGACAAACAGAAAAACTAATTGCAGAAATAATATCTGCGACAAACAAATTCTTCCCCAATATTTTAGAAAATAATGACTATACGAGCTTAATTAATGCATCTGCAAACAATCGGATGAAAAAATTATTAGAAGATGCAACAGAAAAAGGAGCTCGATTTGTCTTTGCACCTGAAGATTATTCTACAAAGACTGTTCCATTAGGCGGGCGTTTTCCGTTTGTCATTGTGACGAATGTCAGTATGAATATGTTATTGATGCAAGAGGAAATCTTTGGACCCCTGTTACCGATAATGGAATACGACAGTGTGGAAAATGCACTAAGTATAATAGAAAAAAATCCCAATCCGTTGTCAGCATATTATTTTGGCTCGGATGAGAATGAAGCTAAAAAATACGCTAACCACATTCTAACTGGCAGCATGGTTATTAACGATGTACGTATTCAACTGGCATATGAAGCTCTTCCCTTTGGCGGGATCGGTTCAAGCGGGATTGGCCGTTATCGTGGGCATGCTGGTTTTATTACATTTAGTAATCAAAAAACTATTATTCACCAAGGTGCTACAGAAGAAGTTTTGGCACGTCAGCGTCCACCCTATTCAGCCCAACATCATGATTATATTCAGAGCGCTATCATGAATAAAAAAGAACAATACGGTATTTCACAGACTTAGCAACGTAATGGTAACCCTGTTTGGTATAACGCACCGATTAATTCCGCTCTATTACTGTAGCCTGTCTTAGTGAGGATATTTTTCATATGGCTTTTTACGGTAGGTAGTGCGATGGAAAGTAGACGTGCTATATCTTGGTTAGGATAGCCTAAGAATAAAAGCTGCAACATCTCACGTTCTCTATATGTAAGATCTGACAATATGAGCTCTTCCTGGTGGCGGGCTAATGCATTACACCACATACTAGCGAAGAGCTTATGCATTGTGTTGAGCTTTTCCATTTCAAAACTATTGAACTCTTGATCATCGTCTAAGCGTACATAACGAATTCCAGCTCTTATCACACCTTTTGGATCACGTAAGAAAACTTCAGC
>NZ_JBJDRZ020000020.1:0-2132 GCF_044987585.2 Paenochrobactrum sp. BZR 201-1
CGGGGAACAGTTGCTCTTAGTATTAACCAGATGGCGTATAGCAAATGATTTTCTGATTTGCCAAGTCCTAAATCATTATTTTTGAAACTTTTTGGCCCCTTCCCTCAAAAAAGCGATTTTAGACATTATATTGAAGCATAAAAGCAGACAGAACTGTGCATAACTTTCAGAAATCACTAAGAAAATCGCCAATCCGGAAAATCAGATGCCCGCATCAGAATCACAATCGCGCAAAAAACATACGATTCTTATTTTGGGGAAACGCATTCCGATTCCAGCCACCGTTTTCATGCGTCGTGTCGTCGGCTGTGGATTCATAATTGGCGGCTCATTAAGTTTCTTACCGATTTTGGGCATATGGATGCTACCAGTTGGTTTAATTTTGCTGTCGCATGATTCTCATAAAGTAAGACGATTTCGCAGAAATTCCGAAATCTATGTCTTAAGAAAATGGCGCAGCAGCCGCTTTGCCAGGAATAAAGCGTGATACCGACAGGCCAATCGATAAGCCCGTGCATATCAAGCCCTTATTATACAGATATAATTGCTATTTTTATCAACACGGCTTGACGGAATCAAAGCCTTACAATATTGAGAACCCACTTCCAGCGATGGCCTCGTGGCGGAGTGGTTACGCAGAGGACTGCAAATCCTTGCACCCCGGTTCGATTCCGGGCGAGGCCTCCATTTTCCCCTTATTACCATATACAAGTCTTTGTAATATCTGATCTTTTAGGATCGGGTGTGGCACTATGTTCTAACGCTGTTCCGCCACACTTTTTGTGGTGTGGCAACCTGCTATCAAGCTGTTTGTTCCCTGACCTATGGCCACGTCATTTATTAGCCTACGAATCTCAATCGTATTTTTGCTATCCACAGCCCCGAAATACGATTTGACTCTCATATTAAATTAGAACATTTATAGAACAAATTAGCATTTGTGAAAATACACTCAACCCTTTTGCGCATATTTAGCGCCACGGGATAGCTGTGCCATGAGCTGGAAAAGCCAAATACAAGTTCGTGATCTGGAAGATGACCAACGTTTAGAAATGATATGCCTTAAGTGTGGCCGCCTTGTTTACATCAAGAAAGCCGACATTTGTAAGAAGGAAGGTTATGAGCAGCTGTACCTCGATGAAGTTGAGCGGCGTTCACGGTGCCGGGGTAAAGGATGTGATGGACGTTTCCGCATGGCTATGGAGCGTCTCAAGGAATTGAGCGGCTTTGTAGGTGGCATAGCATGAGCGATGAGAAGAAGGTCAGAACATCCAAAGGAATGGATGAACACTGGTGCATGCATGACGGCTGCAAGAAATGGGGAAGCTTCGGCTTTCAAGGACGCTATGGCCAGCTGTGGTTTTGCATGGAGCATAAGGAAGAAGGCGACAACGCACCGAAGTGACTGCCGCCCTCATCTATTTTTTATTTAACCGGTTACTGATTGCTTCAAAGACCGCGTCACTAATCCACATACCGCAAACACCAACAAGAAATGCACCAGCATGGATTGTGACGTTAGAGCCATCGTCTGGTGGTAAAGGGAAATGCACGGCGTTTAAATAGTGAACAAATGGGCTGGTGAGATACCCTGCCGCCAATGCCCCGCATACCGGTGATGCAATAGCTTCTCGGAAAGTATAATTCTTATGTGAGAGCGCCCGAAGTAACCCTCCCGCAAAACCGGCGACAACTACAGAAGCCTTTAAGCCGTATTCGTTTAAAGGATCATCCATCACCAGCACCCCGCTTTATTTCCATAGGCATTATGTCCGGCGATTGATTTACCAGCATGAGAATCGTTTAGCGCCACGTAGACAGCCGTTTCAGGTTTAAGGCTGATCTGCTGCCAGCCCGCGCAATTGCTCACAGTCTGACCGCAACCCGCCAAGCTCAATACAAAGCCGCACAGCATCCATATTGTTGATTGTCTCATTGATACCTGCCCTGCTCTGGATTGCTTGTGTGACGGCCTTTGCGGCTTTAAGCGCTGCATCCTGTTTAGCGTCATGTTGGCCGAGTGCATAAAAAAAGAGGCCTGAAACTGCCCCTCCTATAATCGCGCCGGTGATGTGTTGAAGTGTGAGCCTCATGCAGATTGTTCCTGCATGCGTTTAATCAGGAAATAAACA
>NZ_JBJDRZ020000021.1:0-95647 GCF_044987585.2 Paenochrobactrum sp. BZR 201-1
CGTGTGTGCTATCTATGGAAAGCTCTTGTGGAACCGGACCGCTGGCTGCCATCGTCTCAAATATACGATGCCAAATAGGCCGTTGTGCCCAGCGGTGATATCGGTTGCAGACGGTTTTTGCAGAACCATATTGGGCCGGAACATCACGCCAGCGACAACCGACCTTGAGAACATGCAAGATACCAGAAATTACACGCCGATCATCGACACGTCGAGCTCCGGGTTGGTTCTTGGGTAAATGTGGTTCGCTTGCATTCCATGCAGCATCTGAAAGCCAGAAAAGATCGCTCATAATAAGCCTCTCTACTGTCAAAACCTAAAAATCAATAAAAACACTCAATAAAGACAGTTGTTTGATCAGCTCCACATCCTATGTATTGGTGAGAAATATGTGATCGTCAGCCCGCAATCAGTTAATATTACTTATGTTGCTGACGATAAAAAATGGCAGGCAACGATGAGCGCTACCAAAGACGAAATCGAAAAAGCACCGGAATTTAAATATGAAGGTCGCTGGGAAAAATAATAATATAACAAATCTATAAAAATGCCGCCTGTTACAGGCGGCATTTTACTGTCGGTTGGGTTAATGGCGAAGTTTTAGTTCTTCAATATAGTCGCGGCACCAATGATGAATGTCATTATCCATTAAAAAATCCATCATGGTCTGAAAACGTTCTTTTCTCTCATCAAACGGCATTGATAAAGCTGTACGTAAAGCAATAGAGATGGATTGTTTGTCATAAGGGTTGACCAAAATGGCACCATCCAGCTCGCGTGCAGCACCTGCGAAGCGGGACAGAACCAAAACACCGGGATTGTCCGGATTTTGTGCCGCCACATATTCTTTGGCAACAAGATTCATCCCGTCACGTAATGGGGTAACCAATCCTACCTGCGCCTGACGATAAAGGCCTGCCAATGTGTTTCTGTTTAATGAGCGGGTAATATATCTGATCGGTGTCCAGTCAACGGCTGCGAGTGCGCCGTTAACACGGCCGGCAAGCTCGGCCACCATACTTTGCATTTCAATATATTCCGGCACTGCCGAGCGAGATTTTGGCGTTATTTGTAAGAAAGTAACTTTATTTTGTTGCTCCGGGTTTTGGACAATGAATTCTTCAAACGCTTCGATGCGGTTTGGGATACCTTTAGAATAATCAAGACGGTCAACGCCGATGATGAGTTTCCGCCCCAGCATGCTTTCGCTCATACGTTTGACAGTGACATTATTGGCCGACTTTGCTGCAATCTCGGCGAATTTTTTTGTTTCAATGCCGATACCGAATTTTTGAACTTTCAGTCTGTGTCCATCAATATCGAAGATTTGATTGCCGACAGGCTGACCGATTTTTTCACGTTTTAAACAACCGATAAAATTTTCCACATCATAATCTGTTTGGAAGCCCACCAAGTCATAAGACGAAAGCCCTCGTATTATGATTTCATGGACAGGAAGTGTAAAAAAAACATCTGCTGATGGCCAAGGAATATGCATGAAAAAACCGATACGGTTTTCTACGCCTAATTGTCTGAGTTCCGCGGCCAGAGGGATGAGATGATAATCATGAACCCAGATAATATCATCAGGTTGAAGCAGATTTTGTAATTGTTTGGCAAACAATCGATTGACCCGAAAATATCCGGCCATATCTTTGCGGGTATAATCAATCAGGTCCAAACGGTAATGGCATAGCGGCCAAAGCATTCTGTTGGCAAAACCGGCATAATATTCATCAATATCAGTACGGTTCAAATCAAGAACTGCATAGTTTATTTTGCCGTTCTCGATGATTTTTAACTCAGGATTCTGATGATTGGAAATTGTTTTGCCAGACCACCCCATCCAAATTCCGCCATAAGTTTCAAGCGCTGCGTGGAGTGCAACGGCCAAGCCGCCTGCTGGTATTTTACCGTCTTTCTCCGGTAAGGGTACACGGTTTGATACGACAATTAATCTGCTCACAATTTTTCCCTCTCTGTTAATGTGAATTCAGTCGGGTTTTGTGCCTTTCTCAAAAAATATTACTGAAGATGTTTTCGTTGGATGATTTTTGAGTGGTTTCAAGCAGCCATTGCCGTAGTATTGCAGGCGAAGATATGGACAAAGCCGCAGCTGAATTCTCAGTATTTTCAGCAATACGGATCCCCGCGCCGCCCGATTGAACAGCAGCATAAAACATTTGTTCATCGGTAAGATCGTCACCAAAGGCGTAAGGTTTGCGCTCTATAAAAGCGGGGAGTTGCATGATCTGCAATAGGGCAGTGCCTTTGTCACAATCGGCAGGACGTAGTTCGGCAACCATTTTGCCATGCTGTACAGCCCAACCCGTGCCTGCAATTTGTGCAGCCTTTTCCAGCTGTTCTTTAACAATGGCCTGCATGGAAAGGGCATTTCGATAATGCAAGGCAGCAGCCATGTTTTTATCTTCAAAGGCGACCCCCATCAGATCATCGGCCGCTTGTTTTAAATAGGCTTTGGCTTTGAGAAAGTTTTCACTTAATTGCTGGCGTCGGATTTTATTCTTTTCAAGACGAAGTTCCGCACCATGAAGTCCCGCAACTGGTAGGTTCAAATTGGGAAAAAGTGTATCTATAAATGCAATCTCACGACCGGTTATCAAAGCAATGGCCCCTTTGAAACATTCGGACAAGTGAGCTAAAGTTTGGGGTAAATTCGGCGGCACTTTCACCGCATCGGGCGTATTTGCTATGTCAAGAAGCGTGCCATCTACATCAAGAAAGAGTGCTGAATTCAGCACTGTTGCTTTTATCTTATTTTGTTCCATCATTTTATGATTGTTCTGGATATTCACCTTGATAAGTTTTTAGCAAAGCTCCTGTATAATTTATAATATGCTCACTGATTTCATGATGGTTTGCCCCATCATGAAGAAGCCGCTTCATGAGTAGTTTAATGGCGCGGGCATGTGTATTTTGATCATCAGTAAGATTGCAGGAAACGTTCTCATCTTTCATCCGGCAAAATTTTGCTGCTTCAAGAAAATCCGAAAGAATTTTAAAGCCATCAGAGCCTGTTTTTGTCTGATCCTGGAGATGAGACAAAATTACACTTTTTATGAGTAGTTCATGGCGCTCTCTATCGACGGTCATAATCATCTGCTTCGCCTTTAAAAGATGATGTGCGCCATCAGGCGCACATCATCTGATCACCATTTCTGGTTGTTATACCAGCTGTCTACTTCATGCTTAACACGGTCTTTTTCAACACCGTAACGTTCTTGAATTTTGCCTTCCAACTGTTCACGCTGACCTTGAATCTGGTCAAGATCATCATCGGTGAGTTTGCCCCACTGCTCTTTTACCTTGCCCTTAACCTGCTTCCAATTACCCTCAATACGGTTCCAATCCATTAATCTTCTCCTTTGTTTTATAAAGATACTAAAACAACGTAAGAACTTGAAAATGGTTCATATTATTTTGATAAAAATTGTAACTCTATATAAAATAAAGATATTTTTGTTTATGTAACGAGTTGTGAATAAAAAGAACGGAACGTTTTCACTCTCTCATGTGTTTATTCAATATCACTGAAATACAGTGACAAACACAGGAGCTGATCATGAATATCAAAACGATGACGCTTGTAGCTGCTTGTATATGCGTGCCTACGATTTCACAGGCGCAAACAACGCCGACTACAGATAAACCTGCGGTTGTCATGCCGGATCAAGCCAACCCGTCCGCTCCGGTAAAAGGCGAAAACAGTTTCACCCAAGAACAGGCAAAAAGCCGGATGGAAGAAGCCGGTTTCACCAATGTTATGGGGTTGACCCTTGACGATGATGGTGTCTGGCACGCTGCCGGCGAAAAGGACGGAACACCCGTGATGATCAAGATGGATTATCAAGGTAATGTCACTTCAGGATAATGAAAAAGGGCGAATATTATGAAAACACTTAATCAGTTATTCGATAATTACACCACCGCAAAAAGTGTGGTTATTCAACTTGAAGCAGCGGGTATCCCTTATAAAGATATTAGCATTGTTTCACATCATGCAGAAAACAAAACGGAAGCCGGTGAAGGTGCGGGCGTCGGTGCAGGTGTTGGCGCGGCAATTGGAGCAGGTGGCGGATTGCTGGCCGGTTTGGGCATGATTGCCATTCCGGGAATTGGCCCTGTTGTTGCTGCCGGTTGGTTGTCTGCAACACTTGCCGGTGCACTTGGCGGTGCAGTGGCGGGCGGAGCTGCCGGCGGGTTGATTGGCGCCTTGATTGATAGTGGTGTGCCGGATGAGGAGGCACATGTTTATGCGGAAGGCGTGCGGCGCGGCGGCGCACTGGTTTCGGTTAAGGTCGATGATGAAAAGGTGCCTGTCGCGCAACGCATTTTGGCCGATTCAGGTGGTGTCGATATTAATGCCCGTCGCCAATATTATCGCGAGCAGGGTTGGGAGCACTTTGATCACACATCGGCGCCTTATACGCCGGAAGACGTAGAGTTAGAGCGTCAAAAACTTCTCACCATGCGATAACTGCATATTGAGATCGATGGCTTGAGCCAGCATAATAATTAAAATGGCCTGGGAAGAGAGCGCGTTAAATATGCACTTTTCCCGGCCATTTTTAAAATTGAGGGGTAAAAACAGGAGATGGTGATGAAAAAAGTACCGGCACAAGATGCACGACAAGGACGCAAAGGTGTTCCTGTGCTTGTCGTTTTACTATGCAGTCTTTTATTGACAGTGCTTGTGTGGGTCGGCGTCGAGATTTATGGGCGTAATGCTTCGGAAAATGATAATTCATTCGCCAATGATAATCAGGTGCCTGATGTCAGCGCACCGTTGCAAACCCCGCCATCGGCCCAGTAAGGCGAAATCTTATCTTGCTAGTTGACTGACCGTCATAGTGCCTCTACTCATGGATAGACCAAGGGGTGTCCCGTCAAGGGGCTGAGATATTGCTGTTTTTTTAAAGGCGCAATGACCCTTCGAACCTGATCCGGATCATGCCGGCGAAGGGATGGGAAGACAAACCTGCCTTTTGCCGGCCTCTTTGCGAGGCCGTTTTATGAATAAGAAATTTACCGGTCTTGCAGCCAACCATGAAAAGGCAAAGCAATGACTGATCGTTTTACCGATATTTTGAAAAATAACAGCCAGCCGGTCTGGGACAATGCGGTTGAGCATCGCTTTGTACATGAACTATGCGCCGGAACTATTTCAGACGATGTTATGGCATCTTATCTGATACAAGATCATCGCTTTCTGGACAGTTTTTTGGTGCTTCTTGGCGCCGCCCTTGCCACGGCTGATAGGTTTGAAGCGCGTTTACGCTTCGGACAATTTGCAGGTATGGTTTCTAGTGACGAGAATACTTATTTTTTACGCTCTTTTGAAGCGCTGGGCGTGAGCGATCAAGCCAGAGAGGCAATTGCTGATAGTGAGCCGACAAAAGGTTTTAAAGCGATCATGCGTGAAGCCGCGGAAACGCGTTCCTATCCGGTGATTTTATCGGTGTTGAATGTGGCTGAATGGCTTTATCTGGAATGGGCATCAACGACCACGAAAATATTGCCGGAAAATTTTGTGCATGCTGAATGGATCACATTGCATGACAACGGTTTTTTTCGAGATTTTGTTGATTTTTTGCGTGCTGAACTTGATCGTGTCGGCGAACAGGATGCAATGCGTTGCACAGATTTTTTCCAGCGCGCTGTTAAACTTGAACTTGCATTCTTTGATGCAGCCTATGAAAATATGGCTTAATTAATGAAATCGGGTCGGATTATTAATGATCCGCCCCGATTTTTACTTACTGGTTTGCGATTTTGCGGCTTTCAAAGCGGTCAAATATGATGCGCGGCGCCAGAATTTCTCTGCTTGTTGGTTGCGGAAACTGAGCGTGCGGTAAATACGGATTTCCACCAGCAAGTCATCTTCAGCTGTGCCAGCCCGTACCAGCAATTTGCGGCTGAGTTCATCACTGACCAGACTTTGCGGTACCCATGTCACGCCGTGGCCGGAAATAGCCATTGCTTTGAGCGCACTCGACATACCGTTTTCATAAACGGAATGAAGATTATATTGCCGTTTTTCGATTAAATGCTGCAAAGCTAGTGAGAAAAAGGCGTTGCTGCGATAGCTTAAAAAATGGGTTGGCTGATAATTATTGACGAGGCTATGCATAGGCGTGCCATCGCGGTTGGGCGCGCTGACGGCAATAACGCGTTCCAGACCGACAGACAAATAAGGAAACTTTTTCAAGTCTTCCATTTGTTTAACATTATCAAGTGCATAGGTTAGAAAAAAATCGCATTGACCATGTACAAGCGTTGAAACATTGCCCAGAAATGAAGCATGCGGATCGGTAAAACGCACACGAAATTCGTCGCCTGATGCTTCCATATCCGCCATCCATAGCGGAAAAAAACTTAAAGACAGGCTGTTGAGCGTGGCAAAGGAAAGCACTTCCCACACCGGATTATACTGCTCATAAAGCCATTTGCGGGCATTGGTCAGAAGGTCGATGGCATCATGGGCTGATGGCAAAAAGCTTGCACCTGCTGCGGTTAGTTTGACCGGATTGCTGCTGCGGTCAATCAACGGCATGCCCACCCAGCTTTCCAGTTGGCGGATACGACGGCTCAGAGCCGATTGGGTTATATTACGATCCTGAGCAGCGCGGGAAAAACTGGAATGTTGTGCAAGCGAAACAAAATCTTTCAGCCACTTTAGTTCCATTCTTTCTCACTTCAATTTGGGCACTGTTGCTATTTTCAGTTTAATTCTTTGTGGATGGGTGAACAATTGCAATTCGTTTCGATCTTAGCGAAAGAACGGATGGACTCATGCAAAATTAGAATATGTAAACGGGCTATATTGGTGTTTGAATGAATTATCTAAAACACAAAAAACTGTAACTCAATGATATCTGCTGATTAAATTATAAGATACTTAAATTCCACCTGTTACATGCACGAGTATTGAATGCAGATTTTTCAATTTTGTCATGATTGTTTCATTTAGCTCGCTTTGGATGACTATTGTCGGATTAAAATCCTCACTATTCCGAATTGGAATAACTAGTCTGATTTTGCATTGGTATTCTCAAAATTTTATTGGCACTAAACAAGGCACTCTTTGTTTCAGGTGGAGGCCTGAGCTTTGAAGCTCAAGAGTGATTTATGCGGCAGATCTGGTTGTTACAGATCGGTTTTGGGGGACAAAATGACATTACCAAATGCAGAATTTCGTCTTGCCGTCAGTGATGGGCATGAGCTGGCTGTTTACGCATATGGTAATCCGCAAGGGATTCCGGCGGTATTTCTGCATGGCGGCCCGGGTGCAGGTGCATCTACGCGTTCGGTCGAAAGTTTTGATCTAGAAACCTATTATGTCGTGACCTTCGATCAGCGCGGTTGTGGTCAGTCCACACCTTTTGCCGAACTTGAAAATAACAACACCCAAAAACTGATTGCCGATATTGAAGCTATTCGTGAGCATTTAAACATTGATCGCTGGGTTGTCGCCGGTGGCTCATGGGGCTCATGTCTTTCATTGGCCTACGGAATTACACATCCGGAAAGATGTTTGGGCTTTCGCATTCATGGTGTTTTTCTGGCCGGTGATGAAGATGTGGCATGGTGGTTTCATGGCTCCCGTGCGATTTTCCCAGACTTTTGGCAGGAATTTGCGGAATTTGTACCAGAAGAAGAACGTGGCGATCTGCTCACCGCTTATTACAAGCGCCTGACCTCTGGTGATGCGGAGTTGGAAATGGCGGCGGCGCAAGCTTTGCGCGGATTTTCTGCCCGCACCCAGACTTTGGAGCCAAGTTCCGATCATGTGGCAAAATTGCTTGATCCGAAGGCTGCTTTGGCTGTCTCGCGCATTTTCACGCATTACTCCATCAATCGTGCCTTTCTGTCAGCTAATTATCTGACCGATAATATCGACAAGATTTGTCACATTCCGGCAGAAATTGTACAAGCGCGTTATGACACTGTGACGCCGATGATGACCGCATGGAAGCTGAAACAAGCGTGGCCGGAGGCAAATTTCACCATTGTGACATTGGCTAATCATCAAGCCACTGTCGGGCCGATGCTGGAGGCTTTGACGCAAGCAACAGCACGTCTGGCTGTCAATATCATACAAACCACGAATGCAGATGCAGCGGTTTAAGCCGCAAAACAGAATTTTATAAAAACGGGTAGGGTAGTTATGGCTAGCGGCGACAAATCGATTTCGATGACCGATTACATGGATATTTGTAAGGCGGTTAAACCGGCATTTTCAACCGATGGTGCGTGGCTGGTTTATTTGAGTGATCAAAGCGGAATGATGCAGGTGTGGATGCAGCCGGCGACAGGTGGGGAGCCACGCCAGTTGACCAATATGCCTGAACCTGTCGGTGCAATGGCTTTTAACCCGAAAAACAATGATCTGCTCATTACCACTGACTGCGGTGGTGATGAGCGTCATCAGCTGTGGCTGATTAAGGATTTGCAGGGCGAGCCGCACCCGCTCACCACCGATACAACGGTTGTGCATGCATGGGGTTGCTGGTCGCCGGAAGGCACGCATATCGCTTATGCTGCCAATTATCGCAACAAATCCGACATGGATTTATATGTAATGGAAGTGGCTTCTGCAGAAGCTGTTTGTGTCTACGAAGGCATTGGCTGGCGCACCCCTGCTGCATTTACCGGTGATGGCAAGGCGCTGATGGTCAATGATTGTACCCGCGCTATGACCGATCAGGATTTCTGCCTGCTTGATATTGTAACCAAGACATATACAAAGATTTTGCCGCATCAGGGACGTGCACGTTATCAGGCTATCCGCTCATTGAAAGATGACAGCGGGCTGTTGATGATCAGCGATCAGGAACGTGAATATCTTTCTGTCATGTTCAAACCTGCCAATGAAGATGTTCTGAAGGAAGTTGCAGCTTTTGAGGACCAGGATGTGGAAGCATTGGTGCTCTCGCCTGAACAGGACAAGTTCGCACTCGTCCTCAACCGCCAGGGCTGGAATGATATCGTATTAGTCAGCCGTCAAGGTGAGGTGCTGAAGCGCTATGAGATGCCGGTTGCCGGTGTTGTCGGTTCACTCATTTGGTCAAAAGACGGCCAATCTTTGGTGATGCCGATTGAAGGTGCGGCACATTCATCAGACATCTGGAGCTGCGATGTCGAGACCGGTGTTTTCACACGAGTGAGCGATGCGCCAAAGGCTAAAAAAGCTTTGCCTGCATTTTTGGAGCCGACAGTCACGAGTGTTGCAAGTTTTGATGGTCTGGATATTCCTTATTTTGTCTATCAGCCACAGGTACCAGCTGATGAGAACGGTTATCCGGTGATGATCATCATTCACGGTGGACCTGAAGCACAATGGAAACCGGATTTCCGCGCTGACATTCAATATATGCTGGCGCAGGGCATCATGGTGATTGCGCCCAATATTCGTGGCAGTACCGGTTATGGCCGTGCCTATCAGCATCTGGATGACCGCGAACTGCGCCTTGATAGTGTGGCGGATTTGAAAGCTGTGCGTATGGCTGTAGGGGCACGCGCAGATGTGGATGAAAGCCGCATTGGCGTCTTTGGCCGCTCTTATGGCGGCTATATGGTGCTGGCAGCGCTGACCGAATATCCGGATTTGTGGAAGCTTGGCGTTGAATTTTACGGTATTGCCAATTTCCTCACATTGCTGACCACCACTGGCCCTTGGCGCAAACAACTGCGTGCCATCGAATATGGGGACGTGGAAACCATGCGCGATGATTTAGAGCGTTTTTCTCCGATCAATAAAATGGATCAGGTGCAGGCACCTTTGATGATTGTGCACGGGCTGGAAGATCCGCGCGTGACACCATGTGAGGGTGAGCAGGTTTATTCATGTCTGCGTGGTCTTGGCAAGCCGGTTGAAATCTTGCGCATTCCGCATGAAGGCCATGGTTTTGCCCGTGTTGAAAACCGTCGTCTGGTTTTTAGCGAGCTGGCACGTTTCATGAGTGAAAATCTTTAAAATCTTAATATCTGGAATTATGACTGGGAGTGAGCACCGTGAAGAATGGTGAAGTAATCTGGGATCACGTGGACGCTAAAAAGGCTGAGTTTGAAGCTTTGAGCGACCGCGTCTGGGGGATGCCGGAAATCGCATATACGGAATATAAGTCCTGCGCTGAACATACCGCAATGCTGAAAGAGCAGGGCTTTCGCATTACCGAAAATGTTGGCGGTATTCCAACGGCTGTGATGGGTGAAGCCGGTGAAGGCGGCCCTGTTATTGCAATTTTGGGTGAATATGATGCACTGCCGGGCTTAAGCCAGGAAGCAGGCATTGCCGAACCACGTCCGATGGCAGGTAGCACCAATGGACATGGCTGCGGCCATAATCTGCTGGGTTCGGCTGCGATGCTGGCAGCAACTGCTGTTAAAGATTGGCTTGAAGCAACCGGCAAAAAAGGCCGTGTGCGTTACTATGGTTGCCCGGCTGAAGAAGGCGGAGCTGCCAAATCCTTTATGGGACGTGCCGGTGCATTTGATGATGTGGATATTGCCATTTGCTGGCATCCGGCATCGTTTACGCAAGTCGATGATGCACAATCTTTGGCTAATACCCGTATGGATTTCGAATTTACCGGCCGCGCATCCCATGCGGCGGCAGCACCGCACCTTGGCCGTTCGGCGCTTGATGCGGTTGAGTTGATGAGCGTTGGTTGCAATTATTTGCGCGAGCATGTGCCTGCCGATTGCCGTTTGCATTATGCCTATCTGGATGCCGGTGGCATTGCGCCAAACGTGGTGCAAGCCAAAGCAAAAGTACGTTATGCTATCCGTGCAACCGATCTGGCTGGCATGTTTGCATTGAATGAACGCGTTAAAAAAGTAGCACAAGGTGCTGCCATGATGACCGACACCACGGTTGATATTTCCATCATGAGTGCGGTTTCCAATCTGCTTGGCAACACACCTTTGGAAATCGCCATGCAGTCCAATATGGATCGTTTGGGCGGTGTGCCTTTTGATGATGCAGACCGTGCATTTGCACGTGAAATTCAGGCGACACTTTCGCAGGAAGATATCGAAACCGACTATTTGCGCGTTGGTCAGGACTATGATGCCAATTCGCCGCTTTGCGACTATGTGTTGCCGCGTGAACAAAAAGGCGTGCCGATGATTGGCTCGACTGATCTTGGCGATGTCAGCTGGATTGTTCCTACCGTACAGGCTCGTGTTGCAACGCACGCTATCGGCTCACCGGGGCATTCGTGGCAGATTACGGCGCAGGGCAAAATGCCTGCCGCGCATAAGGGTATGGTTTATGCCGCCAAGGTGATGGCCGGCACAGCGATTGATGTCATGGAAGATGAAAAAATCATGACGGAGGCAAAAGCAGACCATAAAGCGCGCACTGCGAAAATGCCTTACACCTGTCCGATTCCGCCAGAGGTTAATCCGCCTCTGCAGCCACGTCCTGCCGAGTAAAGGGCGGTATAAGCAAAGTACATGTCATATCCGGTTTCGTTCCACATGCGGCTTGGATGAAACCGTTAGTTTTAAATCAAAAAATAAAGTGGGAGACATCATGACCTTAACAATGAAATCAATTCTTGGTCGCAGCAGTGCAGTTGCCATTGCTGCCGGTTTGGCCGGCGCAGGCTTTGGCGCAGTCTTTGCAGCTGAAGCGGCCTCACCACCCAATACTTTAGTGATGGCGTGGAATATTGACGCGATCAGCACCTTTGATCCGGCGCAGATCGGGGAAGCCGCTACCAACGAAATTATTCAAAATATTTGCGATCCGTTGGTGGATGTCGATCCGGCTGATGAAAGCAAGGTTGTACCAAAGCTTGCTAAAAGCTGGGATGTTTCGGAAGACGGCAAACAGATCACCTTTCATATGCGCGACGATCTGAAATTTGAAAATGGTGACAAAGCAACCGCCAAAGATATGGCTTGGTCCTTACAGCGTGCGGTCAAACTTGGTTTCGGTAATGCCGCTACTTTGAACGAATATGGCTTTGTTAAAGAAACCATTGATGACACCATCTCGGCACCTGATGACAATACATTGGTGATGAAGCTTGATAAGGCTTATCCAATCAATTTGATTATGTCGGCGATTGCCGCTAATCGTGTCGCTTCGCTTCTCAACCAGAAACTGCTGATGGAACAGCAGGTTGATGGCGATATGGGCAATAAATATCTCACCACCCGTTCGGAATGTGTCGGCCCTTACAAGCTGGTGCGTTGGAACCCTGCCGAAGTTGTCATCATGCAGGCAACCAATAATTATTGGGGTGAAGCGCCAAAACTGCAGCAGGTACTGATCCGTCATGTGTCGGAAGCAAGTACCCAGCGTCTTCTGCTTGAAAAAGGCGATGTTGACGTTGCCCGCGATCTCACACCTGAAGATCTGGACGATCTGGAAAAGCAGGACAAGATTAATGTTTCGCGCATTCTCAATCCGTCGATCTTCTATTGGAACCTCAATAATGGCGATCCTGTCTTCGCCAATGAAAAAGTGCGTTTGGCAATGCGTTACCTGATTGATTATCAGGGATTTGCCGACACGATTATTAAAAACCGTGGTGTACCGCGCGCTTCGTTTGCCCAGCTTGGTGCCTTTGGTGCGCTTGATGCAGAAGAAGGTCAGCCGTTTAAACTGGATGTGGAAAAAGCCAAAGAATTGCTGGTTGAAGCCGGTTATCCTGATGGTTTCGAAACAACCATGTTGATTACCAATCAGCCTTATGCAGCGCCGATTGCACAGTCCATTCAGGATGCGGCAAGCAAAGTGGGTGTAAAAATCAAGATTGAGCGTATGGCATCATCGCAGCTTTTCAGTCGTGTTCGTGGTCGTGAATTCCAAACCACATTGCTGGGATGGAAAACCACAGTTCCGGACGCACATGGTAATGCGTCACGCCAGATTTACAATCCGGACAATCGCTTAGAAGCCAAGCAGTCGATGTATCCGAGCTGGCGCGCATCTTATTTTGATGCAGCAGTCAATGCCAAAGTGGATGAGGCATTGCTCGAACGTGATGAGGAAAAGCGTAAAGAGCTTTACCATGCGTTGCAGAAAGAAATGCTGGAAAAGGGCCCGCATGCCTATATTTTCCAGAGCCTGACCACTGCAAGCCTGAGCAAGGCGATGAAAAATTGGCAGTGGAATGGTTTTCGCGCCTATTACGACTTGGCTGAAAAATAAGTGTTCAAAAACTGTCCTGCCGGTCTTTTGCCGGCAGAACAGGATATTTTTTCAACCCTGTTTATGACAAGCACACGCCCTCACTTGTATAAAATCTTGCTCTTATTTTTTAGGAATAACTGCCGATGACGACGCATGAAATCATTGAAGATGGGGAGGTTGAACGAGAACTTAGCCCTGCGCTTCAGTTTCTCGCCGCCGCCGCGCGTCTGATCATTTCCATCGCGATTACGCTTCTGGGATTGGTTACGCTCACTTTCTTTATCAGCCGCCTTTTGCCGCTGGATCCGATCATTGCCATGCTGGGAGACAATATCTCGCAGGAAACCTATGATATGATGTATCGTAAACTTGGCCTCGATCAGCCGCTGATTGTGCAATATGGTATGTATGTCAAAAATGCGCTGATGTTTGATTTCGGGCAGGCGCTGACATCAGGTCGCCCTGTGCTGGAAGACATTGCCCGCGTGTTTCCGGCGACCATAGAATTGGCAACGGTCGCGATCATCATCGGAACGGCTTTTGGTATTCCGCTCGGCGTTTATTCTGCCATGTATCGTAATTCGCCGCTGGATCACAGCGTGCGTATTATCAGCCTGTTTGGTTATTCGACCCCGAATTTCTGGATGGGTCTGATGGCATTGATTATTTTTTATGCCAGGCTCGATTGGATCGGTGGGCCGGGACGCATTGATTTCATTTATGAATATGCGTTTGAAAACAAAACCGGTTTCATGCTGCTGGATACGGCGATGCAAGGCCAGTGGGAAGCGTTCCGCAATGCTTTCAGCCACATCATCATGCCGGCATTGATTTTGGCTTTTGGTTCGATGGCTTATATCAGCCGTATGACCCGCGGCTTTATGATTGAGCAGCTCAATCAGGAATATATCATTACCGCCCGCGTCAAAGGTCTCTCATGGTCGCGTACCGTATGGGGACATGCTTTCCGCAATGTTGCTGTGCAGGTGGTGACAATTGTTGCGCTTTCTTATGCTTTCTTGCTGGAAGGTGCGGTTCTGACCGAGACGATATTCGCATGGCCGGGCTTTGGCCGCTATCTCACCAATGCCTTGATGGCTGGTGATATGAATGCGGTTGTCGGCTGTACATTGCTGATCGGCATTCTCTTTGTTGCAATCAATCTGATCAGCGATCTCCTCTATCGCGTCTTCGATCCGCGCACCAGATAAGGAAATATGACAATGAGTAATCATTCCGCTTCTGAACCATTGCGCAAACAATCGGCATTTCGCGCATGGCTGAGCGCACCTGTTGCTGCTTCCGCTTTCCAGTCACGGGTGCAGCAATCCTATCGCTCATGGCTCAAATTTCGCATGAATACATCGGCGATGTTTGGTATGATTGTCGTCTTCGCTTTGGTGTTGATTGCAATTTTTGCGCCTTATATCGCGCCTTATGATATTTATAGCAGTGATCTGGCCAATCGTTTGCAGCCGCCTTCATGGCAGCATTATTTCGGTACTGATGAAATCGGCCGTGATATATATAGTCGTCTGATTTTCGGCTCGCGCATAACGCTTTATATTGTAACACTGACCGCCATTATTGCCGCGCCGATTGGTTTGATCGTCGGCACCACCGCTGGCTATATGGGTGGTTGGGTTGATACAGCTTTGATGCGTATCGTCGATATTTTTCTGGCCTTTCCAAGTTTGGTATTGGCGCTCGCCTTTGCCGCAGCCCTTGGACCCGGTCTTGAAAATGCTGTGATTGCCATTTCGCTGGCTTCCTGGCCGCCGATTGCGCGTCTGGCGCGAGCCGAAACCCTGACCATTCGCTCATCCGATTATGTCGCGGCGATCAAATTGCAGGGTGCATCCAGCATGCGTATTATTTTGCGCCATGTCGTGCCGATGTGCATTCCTTCTGTAGTGATCCGTATCACCTTGAATATGGCTTCCATTATTCTGACCGCTGCCGGTCTTGGCTTTCTCGGCCTTGGTGCACAACCGCCAAGCCCTGAATGGGGCGCGATGCTTTCAAGTGGCCGTGAATTCATGATGACATCATGGTGGCTGGCCGCTGTTCCAGGTTGCGCCATTTTGCTCTCAAGCCTTGCCTTCAACCTGTTTGGCGATGGTTTGCGTGATGTTCTTGACCCGCGGAATGGATAATAAAATGACCAAGCCTTTACTTGAAGTTGAAGATCTGTGGGTTTCTTTTCCAGGCGTTGATCGGGATTTTGATGTCGTGCGCGGTATCAGTTTTTCGATTGGCCGCGAAAAGGTCGGCATTGTTGGTGAATCCGGTTCGGGTAAATCAATGACTGGCCGCTCGGTGCTGAAACTGACCCCTAAAGCTGCAAAAATCCGCGCCAAAACCATGCGTTTTGGCGAAACGGATTTGCTCAATGCTTCCGAGAAAGACATGCGCAAAGTGCGCGGCAATAAGATTTCGATGATCCTGCAGGATCCCAAATATTCGCTCAATCCACTGATCCGCATCGGTGATCAGATCATGGAAGCTTATCGCCTGCATCACAAGGTCAACAAAGCAGAAGCGCGCCAGCGTACCTTGAATATGCTGGAAGCGGTGCATATTCGCGATGCTGAACGTGTCATGCAATTGTTCCCGCATGAAATTTCCGGCGGCATGGGGCAGCGCGTGATGATCGCGATGATGCTGATCCCTGAGCCGGATATGATTATTGCCGATGAGCCAACCTCGGCGCTGGATGTCACTGTACGCCGTCAGGTTTTGACAGTTCTGGATGAACTGGTCAGCCGTTCAGGCACAGGTTTGATGTTTATCAGCCATGATCTGAACTTGGTTGCGGATTTTTGTGATCGCGTGCTGGTGATGTATGCCGGACGTATCATGGAAGACTTGCCCGCTAAAGAACTGTACAAAGCGCAGCATCCCTATACGCAAGCGCTTCTTGCCAGTCTGCCGCGTCTTAACGAGCCGGTTGATATGCTGGAAGTGCCGCAGCGTGATCCAAGCTGGCTGACCGAACCAACTTTGGCTGGAGCAAATAAATGACAGATATGACACGAGCTCCTTTCGTTGATGTGCGTAATCTTTCCATCAGCTTTGGCAAGGGAAGCAAACGCGCCCGCGTTGTCAAACAGGTGAATTTCCACATTGAACGTGGTGAAGCCTATGGTTTGATTGGTGAATCCGGTTGCGGTAAATCGACAATCCTGCGTGCGCTTGCAGGGCTTATTCCACATTATCAGGGTGATGTTGTCTTTGATAAAGTGACATTGCCACAGACACGCGACAAGGCTTTTTTCCGCCGTGTACAGATGGTGTTTCAGGATCCTTACGCCTCGCTGCATCCACGCAAACAGGTGCATAAAGTGCTGGCGGAGAGCCTTGCCATTCACAAAATGGATCGCAAAGAAGAGCGTATTCTGGACGTGTTGAAAGCGGTTGGTTTAGGTCCAAGCTTTTTATACCGTTATCCGCATGAATTGTCTGGCGGGCAGCGTCAGCGCGTGGCCATTGCACGTGCCTTGATTATCGAGCCTGATGTGCTGTTGCTGGATGAACCGACATCAGCATTGGACGTTTCGGTACAGGCGGAAATTCTCAATCTTTTGAAAATGCTGCGCCGTGAAAGAAATCTCACTTATTTGATGGTGAGCCATGATCTGGCGGTGGTGGCGCATATTTGCGAGCGCGTCGGCGTGATGCACAAGGGCGTCATTCTGGAAGAACTGACGGATGATGACCTTCGTCATTCACGTGCGAGTGCCACTTATACGCAGGAATTCCTGCAAGCCAGTATCGAAGCGGTTGAACGCCGAGTATAAGGCATAGTATTAAGGACATATAAAAATGGCCTGCACGATCTCATCATGCAGGCCATTTTTATTATCGTTAATATAAATAAGGATTATTTCCCATCCGGATGCACATACTGATAATAATCAGTCAGGCGCAGTTTAGCGGCCGCTTCACGGTCGGTGATGATGGTTGCATGGCGGTGGAATTGTAGCGCCGATGCTGGGCAAACAGCAGAAACAGGGCCTTCAACCATATCAGCGACTGCTTGCGCTTTATCGGCACCGGTTGCAATCAGCAAGCACTTACGTGCATCCAAAATTGTACCGATACCCATGGTCAGTGCGAAACGAGGTGTTTCTTCGCCTTCGGGGAAATATTGGCGATTGGCAGCGCGTGTGTTCTCCGTCAGCGTTTTTACGCGTGTGCGAGAGGTAAGCGATGAGGATGGCTCGTTAAAACCGATATGGCCGTTTTTGCCGATTCCCAATAATTGCAGTGAAATGCCACCGGCAGCAGCGATTTCTGCTTCATAGCGATCGGCTTCCGCGTCAACATTATCGGGTAAACCATGTGGTAGATGCGTGCGGGATTGGTCGATATCAATGTGCCGGAAGAGAATGTCACGCATATAAGTGTGATATGAACATGGGTGTTCCGGCGGGATACCGATATATTCATCAAGATTGAAAGTTGTCACATCGGCAAAGGATATTTTGCCTGCATGATAAGCACTGACGAGCTGTTCATATAAAGGCACCATGGTGCCACCAGTGGCAAGGCCGAGAACGGCTTTTGGCTGCGCATGAACGTGATCAATAATAATACCTTTGGCGCGCTCGATCGCTGCATCGCGATCAGGACAAATGAGAACTTTCACGTCTAACTTCTTTCTGTATCTAAAGCACCAAGGCTTGCATTATCATGTGTAAAAAAAGCGATTAACCAGAAGGCTCATCGCTGTATCATTGGTAACAGAATTATTGCTGCCAGACAGTTTTTGCAAGCCGTTATATTGCATGTTGTTTTTAACACAACGTCTCTGTTCGCTGATAGGATATAGCAAGATCTTATGATTTTTAAACGATTTAATTTTCAACTTGCCGGCCTGTTAGTTTATTCTCAAGTGGCTGATTTGCTTGCGTCTGCTTTATGCTAGCTTTTGCTTATTTAAAGCTTTGATTGTTGCAGGAGAAATATCATGTTTGCGACTTCTGAACGTCCTGATCAATTGGCGGAGATGGCGAATGTGCATGATCAGAAGACATTGTCGCAAGCTGATATAGACCGTTTTGGTCATGATCCGAAATCATCCTTTGTCGCTAATTTGTTCAACGTCCAAGAACGGATGGCAGCTGCCTGCCTGCGTAGCGGGCGCAACATTGATGATGTGCGCCTTTTACCGGTGACGAAAACGGTTCCGGCGAATGTTCTGCGACTTGCTTATGCCGCCGGTATTCATGATTTTAGCGAGAATAAACTGCAGGAAGCGCGTGATAAACAGGCAGTTTTAAGTGATCTTGCAATCAATTGGAGCATTATTGGGCATTTACAGACCAATAAGGTGAAATATCTGGTGCGCTTGGCATCGGAATTTCATGCACTTGATAGTTTTCGCTTGGCTGAAGAACTCAATCGCCGGCTTGAAAATATGGGGCGGGATTTGGATGTTTTTGTTCAGGTCAATACGTCTGGAGAGCAAAGCAAATATGGCCTGCATCCTGATGATCTCACGGCTTTCGTAGAGCGTCTATCTGATTATCCTCGCCTTAAGCCGCAAGGACTGATGACTTTAGCAATTTTTAGTCAGGATCAGGAGCGTGTACGGCAATGTTTTCGTTTGCTGCGACGTTTGCGCGATGAAGCGATAAAGGTTCATTCCGGTCTCAGCCAGCTTTCGATGGGGATGTCGGGCGACTATGAAATCGCTATTGAAGAAGGTGCGACAGTTGTACGGGTAGGGCAGGCAATATTTGGTGCCAGACCCACAGCGGATGCTTTTTATTGGCCGGGATTTGCACCTTACAATGCGGAAGAGTCCAGCACGAATGAAAATTAAGTGACAAAGTTTCCGGATTAAAATTTTGTTGGTCATATAGGTGAAACTATTGCATTTATTTTATTATTTCATAATGATTTCATCAAATAAGATAAGATTGAAAAGCTGATATAATTGTGTAGTCCTGTTAAATGTAAAATATTTATAACGTGACAGGAGTCCCCGTTTCATCATGACGGGGTGGAGAGCATGACCCAGCCAGATAATTTTGCCCGCATCACTGATTTGGAACCACAACGGACAGCGTTAGAAGATATTCGCCATCATTTGCATGCCAATCCGGAGCTTTCTTTTGAAGAAGAGAAAACTGCGGCTTATGTGGCTGATAAACTGGAAAGCTGGGGCTATGAAGTTACCCGAAATATTGGCGGACACGGTGTTGTCGGTTGCTTAACCGTCGGTACCGGCGGACGCAATATTGCTATCCGTGCCGACATGGATGCTTTGCCGATTCAAGAAAAAACCGGTCTTGCCTATGCAAGCCAGATTGATGGCAAGATGCATGCTTGCGGCCATGATGGCCATACAACCATGTTGCTGGGCGCGGCACAATATCTGGCGCGCACCAAGAATTTCATAGGCACGGTGACTTTGATTTTCCAACCGGCAGAAGAAGCCGGTGAGGGGAGCGGCGCGCAAGCGATGATTGCCGATGGTTTGTTCGAGCGCTTTCCGGTGGATGCAATTTTCGGACTTCACAACCATCCGGGCATTCCGGAAGGAACTGTGTTGACGCGTTCAGGGCCTATTATGGCCGCTTCAGATACAGCGCTGATCCGTGTGATTGGCAAAGGTGGCCATGCTTCGCGCCCACATCTGACAGTTGATCCGATTATGGTCGCTTCCAGTCTGGTTATGGCTTTGCAAACCGTTGTTTCCCGCAATATCGATCCGACGGAAACGGCGGTGATTACGGTTGGCAGTATTCATGGCGGCGAAGCTTCCAATGTTATTTCAGAACATGTGGATATGGCAATCAGTATCCGTTCTTTCTCGCCCGACATCAGGGAATTATTGCAAAAGCGTGTTTGCGAACTGACCGAACAGCATGTTGCGGCCTATGGTGCGAGTGCGGAAATTAAATATCAGTTAGGCTATCCGGTGGTGGTCAATTCCGATGACGAAACGATATTTGCCACTGAAGTTGCGAGTGAATTGATTGGGGAGAGTAATGTTTCTACCTGTCCTCTTCTTCCGGGCAGTGAGGATTTTGCTTACTTTCTGCAACATAAACCGGGTAGCTTTTTTCGCCTTGGCAATGGTTTGAATTCTGCGGTTTTACATAATCCGAAATATAATTTTAACGACGAAAATCTGACTATTGGTGCAGCTCTTTGGGCACGGTTGGCCGAACGCTATCTTGCTGCCGGGGGCAATGGCTCGCAAAGCTAAGTCATTTTTGCCGATCAAGTTTCAGGGATACCGCATGTTGAAAAAAATGCGGTATTTTTGTCTCACCGCTTCCAAAAAACAATCTGGTGCAGAAAGTTCTTAATTCGCTCATCAGGCAGATATAACTCGGTTTCTAAGGCAATAATGTTTTATATGCATACACAAAGTTTGTGACTTGATTTATCACATGATCTGTATCAATTGCCATGTAATATAGCGTTCATTTTTCAGGCATAATGCCTGTTTAGAGGTTTAAATGTCTGCGCAAGTGATTGCGATGATACTCGCTCCCGTCTTAGGCTTGTTCATTGTCAGCATTGGCAATGGTTTTTTGTCCTCACTGACAACCTTGCGTCTGGATAGTGCAGGCGTATCGGAGACGATGATTGGCTTCGTTTCGTCCTCTTATTTTATTGGTCTGACAGTCGGCGCTATTTTCCATGATCGATTGATTGCGCGTATTGGCCATATTCGTGCTTATAGCAGCTTTGCCTCTCTAATTACCGTAACTGTTTTGTTGCAAGGCATGTATTTCGATGTCTGGTTTTGGTTGAGCTTGCGTTTTCTTTATGGCTGGGCGGCGATTGGTATTTTTCTAGTCATTGAAAGTTGGCTATTATTGGCGGCTGATCAAAAAATTCGCGGGCGTATTCTCGCGCTCTACATGATCGCTTTATATGGCTCTGGTATGCTTGGTCAGATCGCGCTTGGAACTGTCGATGCTATGGGGGCGGTTATTCCCTTTATGGCGGCAGCCATTCTTGCGTCACTTTCCGTTTTGCCGATTGTGATCTTGCCGAAAGTAACGCCGGTTGTTGAGCGTGTCGAGGCACTCAATCCCTTTGATTTGCTACGTATGACGCCCAGTGGCGTGATTGGTTGCTTTGGTTCGGGTATTGCCATTGCTGCGGTATATTCATTGCTGCCACTTTACTTGCAGCGTACTGGGCGTGACATCAGTGAAGTGGGTACAATGATGGCGAGCGTCATTTTTGGTGCAATGGTTTTGCAATATCCGGTCGGTCGCAGGTCTGACAGGCAGGATCGCCGCATTGTGCTGATAACGCTGAGCATTGCCTGTGTGGTGCTTTCAGCGCTGGTGATTGCATTGCCCCAGACTTCGCCATTATTGATCGTGGTGTTCTTTCTGCTGGGTGGCGCTATTTTTGCCATCTATCCGGTTGCCGTTAGTTTTGCGGCCGACAGTACTTCATCTGACGCATTGGTGCGTATGATCCAAGGTTTGTTATTGATCAATTCAGTCGGCTCGGCAATCAGTCCTGTGATTATTTCTCCGGTAATGGCACTGATGGGGCCGCTTGGGCTCTTCTGGTCGTTAAGTCTTCTCAATCTTTTGATGGTTGGCTTCTTTATGTGGCGACGTGGTGCGCGTCCGGAGTCTACGCCAGCGGCACCTTTTGCACCGGCAACACCTTATTCACCCGTTGGTGCGGAGTTACGTGTTACGGATGAAATGATACAAGGTGCGGTTGAAAACGAAAAAAATGATGCTGTTAATGTCGTCCTGCCTGAGGCTGAGCAAAATAACTAATCTATGAATTGAGGCGAGCATAATTATTTGTATTGTCTTGTTAGCTGCAAATATTCTTATTCTTATTCTTATTCTTATTCTTATTCTTAGCTTACGGTCTGTCGTTTCAAATGCGCAGTAAACGCATTGAAGCGACAGGTTTAATTTTTATAATTTAAGCAATTGTGCAGACTCAACAGTAGTGTCTAAATAGCAGTGGCTGCTGATCATAATATTCATTTTAAAGTGCAGCCATCAATGGGAGGAGTTACCATGTTCAAGATGAAGTCTGCACTTTTAAGTGCAGTCTATGGAGCTATTTTGGTGAGTACTTTTTCTGCTGCCGTCGCACAAGAAAAACCGCGTGCACGTGATTTAGGCATACCGTTTACAGGTGAAACAGGCCCTAATAATGCAATTACTGATGTAGAAGGCGTAACCGTTGGTTATTCCACAATTATTGAAGGTGAAGGCAAAATTGAGGTTGGCAAAGGGCCTGTTCGTACCGGTGTGACCGCGATTTTACCGCGTGGTAAAAGCTTCAATCCGGTTTTTTCCGGGTGGTATTCGCTCAACGGTAATGGCGAAATGACCGGTACAACATGGGTGGAGGAAAGTGGTTTTCTTGAAGGCCCGATTACCATCACCAATACGCATAGTGTCGGTGTTGTGCGCGATTCTGTCGTCTCATGGCTTGCGGACAACGATCTGACAGGGCCGCATTTCAGAGATCTCTATTGGTTGTTGCCGGTCGTTGCCGAAACTTGGGATGGAATTCTTAACGATATTAACGGCATGCATGTCAAAAAAGAACATGTTTATGCAGCTCTCGATAATGCGATCGGCGGCAAGATTGCAGAAGGCAATGTCGGTGGCGGTACTGGTATGAACCTATTTAATTTTAAAGGTGGTACCGGTACATCATCACGTAAATTAAGTGATGAGCAGGGCGGTTATACGGTTGGCGTGCTGGTGCAGGGCAATTTTGGTTCGCGCAAAGATTTGTTGATCGCAGGTGTTCCGGTTGGTCAGGAAATCACCGATATGATGCCGGATACATCATGGACGCGTGAAGAGGCAGGCTCGATTATTGTCGTGGTTGCAACGGATGCGCCATTGTTGCCACAGCAGTTGAAGCGTCTGGCGCGTCGTGTGCCGATTGGTATCGGCCGTGTTGGTGGTTTCGGCGGCAATGGCAGTGGTGATATTTTCATCAGCTTCTCAACCGGTAACCCGCAAGCTTATAGCCGTGAAGAAAATACCAAGCTTGAGATGGTATCAAACAACAAGATGGATCCGCTTATTCAGGCAGCTGCTTTGGCAACCGAAGAAGCAATTGTGAATGCTATGATTGCAGCGGAAACGATGAAAGGACGCGATGACAATGTGTCTTTCGCGATCCCGCATGATCGTTTGGTCGAGGTGATGAAAAAATATAATCGCCTTGACGCCAAATAATGGTCTTTAAGTTGAAAGCGGTCTTTACGGGCCGCTTTTTCTATATCCGATGTCTCTTGCATCAATCATAAAAGTCTATACAAAAAGGAAATGATCATCTTTTTATGCGACATAATGCAAGGTGATTTTATTTTGTATGGGAAGTCAGTATTTTGCTGAAAGTGACAAGGGTGCTGTTTGAACCAAGAAAATAATGCTCCGGTCAGTCTTTCTGAGCAAATTCAAAAAGATATCGAAGATAATATCATCAACGGACATTGGGCGCCGGGTGACAAAATTCCAAGTGAAAGCGATTTCATGGAGCAATATCAATGCTCCCGCATGACGGTTAATCGTGTTTTATCGCGCCTCGCTGAACGTGGATTGATTAATCGTCGCCGCAAAGCTGGATCTTTTGTTTCTGCGCCGCAAGCCGATAGCGTGATGTTTATGCAAATCCGCGACTTTGCCAAAGAGGCGCAGGAAACGGGCCAGCAATATCGGCATGAAATTTTGCTACGCAGAGAAGAGCGCATAGCACCTGCAAAAGCCAAAGAATTGCAGTTAAAAGCCGATCATATGGTTTTGCGCGTTTTGTGCCTTCATATCGTCAATGAAAAGCCGGAAGCTTATGAAGATCGTATTATTTCTTTGACCAAAGTACCGGAAGTAGAGGTTGAGTTTTTTGAAGAAACGCCGCCTGGAACATGGCTGCTTGGCCATATCCCGTGGAATGAGGCCAAGCACACCATTCGCGCGATCAATGCAGACACAACATTGGCGGGCATTCTTGGTATTGAGACCAATGCAGCTTGTTTGAAATTGAACCGGCGCACTTGGCATCGCTCGGAATTGATTACCGATGTGGATATTATCTATCCCGGTCTCGGACACGAGATTACAGGTGTGTTCACCTCTAATCTCGGTTCCTTCCCGCAAGTCAACTCCTGAACTTAGTTCAGCAATTCACGAATTGTCTGCTGGAATGCACGCTCAGCTTCGTCGCGTTTAGCATGGCGGCCATTTTCGACTTGTTTGATACCGTGTACCCAGACATCTGACACTTTTGCACGATTTGCAAAAATCCATGCATCAAGAATGGTGTCGCCTTTGGTGTCAGGAAGGCGCGCTGTATCAAGGGAGATAAAATCGGCGGACGCACCGGCTTTGAGGCCATCTTCTGCGCGTCCCATTGAGATGTTACCGCCTTTAACCGCGCCATCAAACATGGCTCTGCCGGTAGAGCCTTCATTGTGTGCCAGCACATTGCGGGCGCGATGTTGCAAACGTTGCGAATACTCATATTGGCGCAATTCATCACCAATACCAATCAGCACATTGGAATCGGAGCCAATGCCGAATTGACCTTGATGCTCATGAAAACATGTGGCGTTGAAAGTTCCGTCACCCAGATTAGCTTCTGTCACAGGGCAAAGTCCTGCAATTGCGCCTGATTTTGCAACTGCTGTTGTCTCGGCATTTGTCATATGCGTTGCGTGAATAAGGCACCAACGCGAGGAAAAATTTTGATTTTCCAACAGCCATTCAACGGGGCGTTGACCAGACCACATAATGCAATCTTCAACTTCTTTAACTTGCTCGGCGATGTGAATATGCACCGGTGTGTCCGGTAATAATTGCGCGGCAAAACTTAATTCGTCAGGCGTGACAGCACGCAAACTATGAGGAGCAACGCCTAAAACCGCACCATCGAAACCGGATAATGCTTTCTGACAACCTTCAATAAGTTTGCCAAAGCTTGCCTCATTGTTGATGAAGCGGCGCTGGCCTTCATTGGGAGCGCTTCCGCCAAAACCGGAATGAGCATAAAACACCGGCAGTAAAGTCAGCCCGATGCCGGAAGTTTTTGCAGCATCGATAATCTGATCGGCCATTTCAGCGATGTTATCATAAGGGCTGCCGTCGCGGTTGTGGTGGAGGTAATGAAACTCGCCAACACGGGTAAACCCAGCTTCAAGCATGTCGATGTAAAGCCGCACAGCAACTGATCGCGCCTGATCGGGCGACATGGTGAGAGCGAACTTATACATGATGTCCCGCCAGCTCCAAAAACTGTCAGCGGAGCTGCCGCGTTTTTCAGCAAGTCCTGCCATGCCATATTGAAAAGCATGGCTGTGAATATTCGGCATACCGCTCAAAATTACATCATGGCACTCGTCATCGGCTCTAGCGGCAACGCTCTTTTCAAGCGCGTTAATTTTTCTGTCGACAATGGTGATGCGCACATCTTCTGCCCAGCCGTTCGGTAAAAGCGCTTGTTTGGCATGGATTATTTGCGTGTTTTTTTGCGCTGCCGCCATAAATCTTAACTCCTCTTGCCGCTTGGTTTTCCCGTTTGTTTTTCAACAAAATGCATTTTGAAGCATTTTTCCTCTTGGCGGCTCGATTATTATGTATATACATTATATGCAAACAGGGGAAGAGTGAAAATGCTGATGGCAGAAAAATCCAACTTCGTTTTAACCAATGCGCGTATGATTACGCTTGCAGAAAATGCGGGCGGTTTGGGTCTGGTGGAAGATGCAGCTCTTGCCGTAAAAGACGGCAAAATTTCCTATGCCGGAGCGCGAACAGAACTCGGCAACCAATATACTGATTTTGAAACAATTGATTGTCAGGGCCGATTGATCACGCCGGGCTTGATCGATTGCCACACCCATCTGGTTCATGCGGGCAATCGTGCGCATGAATTTGAACTGCGCTTGAATGGCGCAACTTATGAAGAAGTGGCGCATGCGGGCGGTGGTATTATTTCTTCTGTTAAAAATATGCGAGCGGCGAGCGAAGTTGATCTGATCCATGAGACATTGCCACGCCTTGATGCTTTGATTGCCGAAGGTGTGACGACAATCGAGATTAAATCCGGCTATGGGCTGGACACTGAAAATGAAATAAAAGCCTTGCGTGTCGCACGCCAACTTGGCGAAATACGTGATGTTGCGGTACGCACCACTTTCCTTGGCGCTCATGCACTGCCGCCTGAGATGAATGGCGACAAGCAAGCCTATCTTGATAAAATTATTGATGTAATGCTTCCCCGTATTGCGGCAGAAAATTTGGCTGATGCAGTTGATGGTTTTTGTGAGGGTATTGCTTTTTTACCGGATGAGATGGCGCGCGTTTTTGATGCCGCTAAAAGCTATGACTTGCCGGTCAAACTTCATGCCGATCAGCTCTCCAATTTGCATGGCGCTGCATTGGCTGCTTCTTATCAGGCACTGTCTGCCGATCATCTGGAATATACCGATGAAGAAGGTGCCAAGGCGATGGCAAAGGCTGGCACTGTCGCAGTTTTGCTACCAGGTGCTTATTATTTCATTCGTGAAACGCAAAAACCTCCCGTTGAGCTTTTCCGTGCCGCGGGCACGAAAATGGCACTCGCCACTGATAATAATCCGGGCACATCACCATTAACATCGCTGCTTTTGACCATGAATATGGGCGCCACATTGTTTCGTATGACGGTTGATGAATGCATCGCCGGTGTGACCCGCGAAGCGGCGCGGGCGCTTGGAATTTTAAAGCAAACCGGCACGTTGGAAATTGGCAAAGATGCAGACATTGCCATTTGGGATGTCGAACGTCCGGCAGAGCTTGTTTATCGCATTGGTTTCAATCCGCTGTGGAAGCGGATTTTCAAAGGCCAGATTTAATTTTTTCATAACCCGTGGGCTTTGTCCCCGATGGAGCAACAGATGACTCTCGTTCTAAAGCCCGGCAGTGTTTCTCTTGGAATTCTTGAGAAAATCTATCGCGAAAAACTGAGTGTGCGTATTGATACATCTTTTTATGGCGCGATTAAAAAAGCTGCCAATCGTATTGCGGAAATTGC
The DNA here is from genome assembly GCF_044987585.2 of Paenochrobactrum sp. BZR 201-1. NCBI lineage: Bacteria > Pseudomonadati > Pseudomonadota > Alphaproteobacteria > Hyphomicrobiales > Brucellaceae > Paenochrobactrum > Paenochrobactrum sp. BZR 201-1. Next base: position 27,215 of record NZ_JBJDRZ020000021.1, read on the forward strand.
AGCTGGTGATGCTCCAGTTTATGGCATTAATACCGGTTTTGGTAAGCTGGCTTCCATTCGTATTGCGCCGGAAGATGTTGCAACCCTACAGCGTAACCTGATCCTGTCGCATTGCTGCGGCGTGGGCGAGCCTTTGAGCGAAGAAATCGTACGTCTCATTATGGCACTCAAGCTGATTTCGCTCGGCCGTGGTGCGTCTGGTGTACGCCTTGAACTCATTAATCTGATTGAAGGCATGCTGGAAAAAGGCGTGACACCAATGATCCCTGCCAAGGGTTCGGTTGGCGCTTCCGGTGACTTGGCACCTCTTGCCCATTTGGCAGCGGTGATGATCGGCGAAGGTGAGGCTTTTTATCAAGGTGCGCGTCTTTCAGGCGCAGATGCTTTGAAAAAAGCAGGACTGACACCAGTGGTGCTGGCGGCCAAAGAAGGTCTGGCCTTGATTAACGGCACACAAACCTCAACGGCGCTGGCGCTTGCGGGATTGTTCCGTGCACATCGCGCTTTGCAAGCAGCATTGATTACCGGTGCACTTTCCACCGATGCTGCCATGGGGTCGACCGCACCATTCCATCCGGATATTCATTCATTGCGCGGTCATCAGGGACAGATTGATACAGCATCTGCTCTGCGTAAGCTGCTTGACGGCTCTGTTATTCGTGACAGCCATCTAGAGGGCGATCAGCGCGTGCAAGATCCTTATTGCATCCGCTGTCAGCCGCAGGTGGATGGTGCATGTCTGGATATTTTGCGCCAGGCTGCCCGCAGTCTTGAAATTGAAGCCAATGCGGTGACCGATAATCCGCTTGTACTCTCCGATGATAGTGTGATTTCCGGTGGCAATTTCCATGCTGAACCTGTGGCTTTCGCTGCCGATCAGATCGCTCTTGCTATTTGCGAAATCGGTGCCATTGCACAACGCCGCATTGCGCTTTTGGTGGATCCAGCGCTCTCGTTCGGCTTGCCAGCATTTTTGGCCAAAAAACCGGGTCTTAATTCTGGCCTAATGATTGCGGAAGTGACCTCTGCCGCCTTGATGAGCGAAAACAAACAAATGTCGCATCCGGCATCGGTGGATTCAACACCAACCTCCGCCAACCAAGAAGATCACGTCTCGATGGCGTGTCATGGTGCGCGGCGTTTGTTGCAAATGACTGATAATCTTAATGCGATTATCGGTATCGAGGCACTTACTGGTGCTCTCGGTGTGGAGTTGCGTGAGCCACTTGAAACCAGTCCGGAACTGAAGAAGGCCATTGCAGCACTGCGTGCAAAAGTGCTGACCTTGGAGATTGACCGTTACATGGCCAATGACCTTGAAGCAGCCAGCATGGTCATTGCTGACGGTTCATTCAATATCAGCATCAGCAACGGCATTTTGCCAAGTTTGGAGGCTTAAATGCAAGCCTTTGAACTGAAATCTGGCTCATCGCCGGTGATCATCGCTCTGCCCCATACCGGCACAGATATGCCGGATGATATTAAAGCAAGACTCAATGTAAATGGTCGTAATCTGGCCGATACAGACTGGCATATTCATCATCTTTATGGTGGACTGTTGGAAGATGCTACAGTGATAAGGGCCACCTTTCATCGCTATTGCATCGATGCCAATCGCGACCCAAAAGGTGTCAGCCTTTATCCGGGGCAAAACACGACGACACTTATTCCGACCACGGATTTTGACGGACTGGCCATTTGGAAAGAAGGCGAAGAGCCAACTTCAGATGATATTGAAGATTGTTTGAACCGTTTTCACAAGCCTTATCATGATGCACTGGCTGCTGAAATCGAGCGGGTTAAAAAGATCCACGGCATCGCAATTCTTTACGATTGCCATTCCATCCGCTCTCATATTCCGTTTTTGTTTGAGGGTATTTTGCCGGATTTCAATATCGGTACCGATATGGGCAAAACCTGTGCACCGGAAATCGAAGCCATTGCGGTTGATGTGGTCAGCAAAGCGCAAGGTTATACTTCGATTTTAAATGGTCGCTTTAAAGGCGGCTGGACGACGCGCCATTACGGCAAGCCGGAAAATCGCGTGCATGCCATCCAGATGGAATTGGCGCAAAAGACGCATTTAGTCTCTGAAAACTTGCCCTTTGCCTATGATGAAGCAAAGGCAGAGCGCTTGCGCGTTCATTTGAAAACTATCTTGCAGCGCATCGAAGCTGCGGCAGCCAAATTATAAAGATCGAAAAGGGGAAACCATGTCCAATCCACGTCATAATGAGCGCGATGTCCGCGCACCGCGCGGCACTGAACTCAATGCTAAAAGTTGGCTCACTGAAGCGCCATTGCGTATGCTGATGAACAATCTTGATCCGGATGTTGCCGAGCGTCCGCATGAGCTGGTGGTTTATGGCGGCATTGGCCGCGCCGCCCGTACATGGGATGATTTTGACAAGATTGTTGCTACACTGAAAACGCTGGAAGACAATGAAACCCTGCTGGTACAATCGGGTAAACCGGTTGGTGTTTTCCGTACTCACAAAGATGCGCCGCGTGTGTTGATTGCCAACTCCAATCTGGTGCCGCATTGGGCGACATGGGATCATTTTAACGAATTGGATAAAAAAGGTCTTGCCATGTATGGCCAGATGACTGCCGGTTCGTGGATCTATATCGGCGCGCAAGGGATTGTGCAGGGCACTTACGAAACCTTTGTCGAGGCCGGTCGCCAGCATTATGGTGGCAACCTCAAAGGCAAATGGATTTTAACTGGTGGTCTTGGTGGCATGGGTGGTGCACAGCCTCTTGCAGCCGTGATGGCAGGTGCTTGTTGTTTGGCTGTTGAATGCGATGAAACCCGCGCGGATTTCCGTCTTCGCACCCGTTATGTCGATGAAAAGACCCATAGCCTTGATGAAGCATTGGCAAGAATTGACGAATGGACCAAGGCGGGAGAAGCTAAATCCATTGCGCTGATCGGGAATGCGGCAGAAATCTATCCTGAACTCGTCAAGCGTGGTGTACGTCCTGATATTGTTACCGACCAGACCTCGGCGCATGATCCGGTACACGGCTATTTGCCGATTGGCTGGAGCGTTGCTGAGTGGCGCGCGAAACAGGAAAGCGATCCGAAAGGTGTTGCAAAAGCTGCCCGCGCTTCGATGAAAGTGCAGGTTCAGGCCATGCTCGACTTCTGGAATGCCGGTATTCCAACAGTTGATTACGGTAATAATATCCGTCAGATGGCGCTGGAAGAAGGTTTGGAAGATGCTTTTGCATTCCCGGGCTTTGTGCCAGCCTATATCCGCCCATTGTTTTGCCGTGGTGTCGGGCCTTTCCGTTGGGCAGCGCTTTCCGGCGATCCGGAGGATATTGCCAAGACCGATGCCAAGGTTAAAGAACTGCTGCCGGATAATAAGCATCTGCATAACTGGCTGGATATGGCGAAAGAACGCATTGAGTTTCAGGGGCTTCCGGCGCGCATTTGCTGGGTTGGTTTGGGTGATCGCCATCGCCTCGGTCTTGCCTTCAACGAGATGGTGCGTAATGGCGAATTAAAAGCACCGATTGTGATCGGTCGCGATCATCTGGATAGTGGTTCGGTTGCCTCGCCAAACCGTGAAACAGAATCTATGAGAGATGGTTCGGATGCAGTTTCCGACTGGCCGTTGCTTAACGCGCTGCTCAACACGGCATCGGGTGCAACATGGGTTTCGCTTCATCATGGCGGTGGTGTCGGCATGGGTTTCAGCCAGCATTCCGGCATGGTGATTTGTTGTGACGGTTCGGTAGATGCGGACGAGCGCATTGGCCGTGTTCTTTGGAATGATCCGGCAACCGGTGTAATGCGCCATGCCGATGCAGGTTATGATATAGCGCTGGATTGGGCAAAAGAGCAGGGGCTGCGCTTGCCTGCAATTCTTGGCAATTAACTTGTCTTTTCTCCCGCAAGTATCGCACTTGCGGGAGATTTATTATAAGAGGCAATACCGATGAAAATTTTGCGCAGCGATGATCACAAACAAATGCCGTGGAAAAACGGTGGTGGTGTGACGGTTGAAATTGCCATTCATCCGGCGGATGCAACAGTTGATAATTTCGATTGGCGCATTTCTACCGCAAAGGTGGCTGAAGACGGTGCTTTCTCAGTTTTTGCTGATATCGACCGGACGCTTGCAGTGCTGGACGGGAACGGTATTGTCTTGTCCGTTGACGGTGTGGAGACGAAACTCACGCAAGCAAGTGAGCCTTATAGCTTTGCGGGTGATGCACCCACCAGTGCCTGTCTGATTGACGGAAAAATCACGGACTTGAATATGATGACGCGACGCGGGGTTTATGCTCACACAGTGACCCGCATTGTGCTGGATGGTTCGCCAGTTCATTTACAAATTAAAGGGCAGAGCCTGTTGTTTGTTGCGAGCGGATTGGTACGTATTCAAAACGCGCAACATGAAGAAAAACTGTTTGCCAGAGATTGTGCGCGTTTCGATGTGGAAGAAACAAGTAACCTCCAGATTACGGGTGAAGCCGTTGCTTATCTGATCAGCTTTAAAAGCATTTAACCATTTTTAAGCGTGGTGACGGCCTGTTCACTGTTGCGGATATAATCATAAGCGTCACTTTGTTTTTGAATTAGCAAGATGAAAAGCAGGTCGGTCAGAATAAGCTGTGCATCGCGCGATGTGATCGAGGATGAGCGGACTTTTTCTTCATCCGCAACCGTATACAGATTGATATCGGCATTGGAAGCCAGCTTGTTTTCTTTCAAACCGGTAACGGAAATTACCATTGCTCCGCGTTCTTTTGCGGCTTCTGCAATGCGCAATGTTTCAATACTGGCACCCGACTGCGAAAAAGCAACCAACACATCATGACTGCTCAACGTGGAAGCATTGGCCATTTGAATGTGGCTGTCGTCATTGTGCAAGACATTGCGGCCGAGCTTCATCATTTTATAGGAAAAATCGCGCGCAACAAGTGATGATGCCCCAACGCCTGCCAGATGAATGCGACGAGCTGCATCAAGGGCTGATAGTGCTTTGCCGATATCATCCTCATTATTGACCGCAACGGTCTGCTGCATGGATTGCAGCTTGCTGCCGATCAGTTTTTGCAAAATGGTCAGATAGCCATCGTCTTTTTCAATGGAACCGTGAATAACACCGGCAGGCACGCGCCATTCTTGCGCTTTGGCTTCAATAACTGCGCGTTTTAGTTCCTGATATCCGGCAAAGCCCAGCTTTTGGCTGAATTTGACTACGCTTGATTGGCTACGCCCTGTTTCTTGAGCCAATGCGGCAGAAGATAGCTTGGCGACTTGCTCTGGTCGCTCGAGAATAAACTCACCGATCTGCTGGTCGGCAGGTGCCATGTCTGTTAATCTGACACTGATCATCTGTAATACCGACACTGGTGATCTCCCAAATCTATTCTATTATTGCCGCTATCCTATGTTTTTTTTAATTGCTGTTCACAATAGGATGGGGTGAGGAATATATTATTCCAAATCAATTGACACATGGTACTGCTGAATTCATAGTCAATGCAAGTCCATCATAGCAGCCCATTATAGCAACAAGGCAGTTTGTTCCATGGATAAATTACGAATAGTCGGCGGAAAACGCCTTCAAGGTGCTGTCAGCATAGCGGGTGCAAAAAATTCGGCACTGCCGCAAATCGCAGCTTCGCTATTGAGCCCGTTTCCGCTGGAACTGACAAATCTGCCGGTTGTAACCGATGTTCAAGCCATGTTGAGTGTGGTGGAAGCGCAAGGGGCAGTAATCAATCACACGGCGCAGGGTACGACAATTGAAGCTCACGAGTTGCTTGCGGTTGATACAACTTATGAAACTGTGCGTAAAATGCGCGCGACTGTGCTGGTGCTCGCGCCCCTTTTGGTGCGCAACGGACAAGCGAGGGTTTCGATGCCGGGTGGTTGTGCCATTGGTGCAAGACCAGTAGATTTGCATGTCAAAGCGCTGCAGGCATTGGGCGCGCATGTGGAAATTGACCGCGGTGTGATTGCGGCATCTTTGAAGAGCAACCTTCGTGGTGCGCGCATTGTTTTAGGGGCACCATCGGTAGGAGCAACCGCTACGGCGATGATGGCTGCAACCTATGCAAACGGCGAGACAGAAATTTTCAATGCGGCGCGCGAGCCTGAACTCGCTGATCTGGCAGCATGTCTGACAGCAATGGGGGCGCAAATTGAGGGGGCTGGGACGCATCGCATTTTGATTAATGGCGAGACATCCTGGCGTGAAGCCAGTCATCACAGTATCCCTGACCGGATTGAGGCGGGGACTTACGCGGTGGCGGCAGCCATTACCGGTGGCCAGTTGGAACTCACCAATGCGAGGCTTGATCATCTGGCATCAGCTGTGCAGGTTTTGGAAATGATGGGTGTCAATGTCTGGCCGAGTGATCGCGGCATTGTCATTTCTCGTGACGACGCATTGAAACCGGTTGATCTGACAACAGAACCTTATCCGGGCTTTCCGACTGATTTGCAGGCGCAGATTATGGCGCTGGCAACTTGTGCCAATGGTGCGTCACTGATCCGTGAAACAGTGTTTGAAAGCCGTTTCATGCATGTGCCGGAGCTTTGCCGATTGGGTGCTGATATTACGCTTAAAGGTACGTCGGCCTTGGTGCGTGGCGGCGGGAAGCTCTACGGCACAGAGGTAATGGCGACAGATCTGCGTGCTTCTGTTTCGCTGATTTTGGCCGCTCTTGTGGCTGAGGGCGAAACCATTGTTAATCGCGTTTATCATCTTGATCGTGGCTATGAGCAGCTTGATCGAAAGCTGCGCCAATGCGGTGCTGATATTGAACGGCTGAAAGGGTAAGTGTCATCATGTCACAAATTTCAGCCTATTTTCTTGGTGTTGATGGTGGCGGAACCGGTTGCCGTGCGCGGATTGAGGATGCGCTAGGTCATGTTTTAGGACAGGGTCTATCGGGCCCAGCCACAACGCGTCTTGGCATAGAAGCGGCATGGGGTTCAGTCATGCGCGCCAGCGAAGCGGCGATTGAGGAAGCCGGATTAACTGCTCAAGAATATAGCCAAATTCATGTCGGTATTGCGCTTGCCGGTCTTGGTCGCAAGGGCGCGTTACAGGCTTTGCAGGCCATTCCGCATCAATTTGCGTCAATTGCTTTTGTCAATGATGGCAAGGGGGCGTGTTTGGGTGCGCATTCCGGCCGTGATGGAGCCATTGTGATTGCGGGCACAGGCTCGGTGGGGCTTGGTTTTGTTGAAGGCGAAGATTTGCGCGTTGGCGGATATGGGTTTCCAGTTTCCGATGAGGGGAGTGGTGCTTATTTGGGGCTGAAAACCATCCAGCATGCATTGCGTGCGCATGATGGACGTTTAGAAAAAACAGCGCTGCTATCGGAGGTGATGCAACGTTTTAGCAATGATCCGATGGAAGTTGTGGCGTGGATGGATCAGGCCGCTGCCACTGAATATGCGACACTTGCGCCGATGGTGATGCGTCATGCAGATCAAGGGGACGCTGCCGCACGCCGGATTGTGCAAGGGGCTGCCGGTCATGTGGATGCATTGGTGCGTGCTCTATTTGAGCGTGGCGCGCCGCGCGTCTCGTTGCTTGGCGGGCTTGCCACGCCGCTTTTGGCATGGCTCGCGCCTGATGTGCGCCGCCGTTTGAAGCCTGCTGATGGCGATGCGGTTTCAGGTGCGATCATTTTAGCCAGGCGTGAAGGAGAGGCGAAAAATCAGTAATTCCTGACATACTGTGAATTGGAATAATAAATTCCAATAATTTATTGACATATGGAATATTTAAACTTAGATTTTGTATGAAGTCAGGCATTTGGCGAGGGATGCGTTGCATTTGTGTCCTCGCTCTGATGGCTGGCCGGACAGGTGAATTCTAGAGCGTGTCGTACTTAACCGTATCCACTGTGCTCGCTCTAGCGGTTTGTTTTTACGCATGTCTTTGTCCCAAAACCGGGGCCCACTTTTGGGAGACATGCTCTAGATGCGATTTTTAAGGCGATCCGCATGTTGAAGCGAGAATTATTGTCAGAGCTGGACGGGCTGGTTTCCGAAGGGCGCAACCCGCGGACAATGGATATTGATTTGCTCGACAGTCTCGCCGTTGTTCGCAAAATCAACGATGATGACAAGATCGTGCCGCTGGCGGTGGAAAAAGTGCTGCCGGAAGTGGCGCAAGCCGTTGATGCCATCGTTGCAGCTTTTCGCAAAAACGCACGTCTCATCTATATTGGTGCCGGTACAAGCGGCCGTTTAGGTGTTTTGGATGCCTCCGAATGTCCTCCCACATTCGGGGTGCCGGAAAGCATGGTTGTTGGCCTGATTGCCGGTGGAAACGAGGCCTTGTTGCGCGCAATTGAAGGCGCGGAAGATGATGCTTCACAAGGTGAGGCGGATTTGCGCAATATTCAATTGAGTGCGTATGATGTGGTTGTCGGCATCGCTGTCAGCGGGCGTACGCCTTATGTGATTGGTGCATTAAATTATGCCAAATCATTGGGTGCGGTAACAGTTGCGCTTTCATGCAACCCGCAATCCACCATTGCAGCGCTTGCCGATATTGCGATTTCGCCGGTTGTAGGGCCGGAAGTTCTCACTGGTTCAACGCGATTGAAATCCGGTACAGCTCAGAAGCTGGTGCTTAACATGCTGACCACTGCGAGCATGATCAGGATCGGAAAAAGCTATCAAAATCTGATGGTTGATGTGTCTGCAACCAACGAAAAACTGGTTGCCCGTGCCGTTCGTATTGTTATGCAGGCTAGTGGTTGTGACGAGCGCACTGCCGAGGAAGCGCTTCGTCTGACAAACAATGATGTCAAGCTTGCGATTCTTGTTGTAATGAATGAGACAGGGGTTGAAGAAGCACGACGCGCACTGCATGAAGCGAACGGCTTTTTAAGACCGGCAATACATGTAAAATCAGTTTGAGACTAAGCACAATTCCGCGATGGATTTAGGGATCGTTAAGGGGAGCATGAATGAAAACGTCATTTAAAATCAAACTGCTGGGCTGCGTTGCAGCTTTGGCAATGTATTCGCCGGTGATGGCCGGTGATGCAATGGCGCAAACTTTGCGCATGGCTTGGTCGCAGGATGCCACCGGCCTTGATCCGCACAAGCAGACGGCATTCTCGTCGCAGCGTTTGCTGGAGCTGGTTTATGAGCCGCTTGTTCGCTCCGACGCACAGCTTTTGGCAGCACCTGCCATTGCAGAAAGCTGGGAATTCTCCGATGATGGTAAGGTACTGACCTTCAAGCTCAATAAAGATTCAAAATTCCAGAATGGTGAAAATGTCACCTCTGCGGATGTGAAAGCTTCTTTCGAGCGTATTCTGGATGAAGCAACCGGTGCAGCAGCGCGCGCCAACTTCCAGTCTATTGAAACAATCGAAACACCGGATGATGCAACAGTTATTTTCAAGCTGAAACAGGCTGATATTCCGCTGCTAACTGCAATGACTTCAATTAATGCGGCTATTTTGCCAGCAAGTGAAATTGCAGCCGGTACTATTGGTACCAAAACGGTTGGTTCAGGCCCTTTCATTCTGGAAAGCTGGAACCCGAACTCCAAGGAAGTTTTGAAAACCAACCCGGATTGGGCTGGCGGCAAAGTTGAAATCGATGGTATCGACATCAGCGTTCTGCCGGATGAGACAGCAATTCTGGCAGCTTTGCGCGCCAAGCAAATTGATTTTGCCGTGCTGAACGATCCAATGGTCGCCACCATGGTTGATCGTGAAGCCAATGTGACGCTCGATCGTACGCCAAGTCTTGCATATCATGTTTTGCAGCTCAATCCATCGCGTGCACCGATGAACGAACTGGCTGTCCGTCAGGCGATTTCCTGTGCTATTGATCGTCAAGATGTCTTGGAAACAGCGTCTCTTGGTGAAGGCGCTGTCACTGGTCCATTAACTTCACCGGCTTTTGCCAATGATCCGTCGACCCTTTTCTGCTATGAAAAAGATCTGGAAAAAGCCAAGAAACTGATGGCTGATGCCGGCTTTAAAGATGGTTTCTCTGCAACGGTTATTGCTGCAACCGGTGAGCCACCGACTGCAGCATCCGAAGCACAGGTTATCCAGTCGCAGCTTGCTGAAATCGGTATCAAGCTTGATATCCGAATGATGGAACTTAACGTCTATGTCGATACCTGGTTGAAAGGTGATTTTGACATGGCGGTCGCGCTCAACGCTGGCAGTGCAGATCCTTACACTATGTATAACCGTTATTGGACGAAAAATGGTAACCTGCAAAAGGTTGCACAGTTCTCTGATGATAAGCTGGACAGTTGGCTGCAAGAAGGGCGTGCAGAGACCAATCTGGAAAAACGCAAAGAAATCTTCTCGGAATTTGAGAAGCATATTGCGGAAGTTTCGCCATGGATCTGGCTCTATACGTCAAACAATTATGCTGCATTCCAGAAGAATGTAACCGGTTTTGAGCCGCGCCGCACCAATTCTATTTTTGGTGTGACCAAGATTAAACTGGACAAATAAACGTAAAATCACCCGTCCGGTTGTCTTTTAAAGATAACCGGACGGGTGATCTTCCCATTGATAAGGTCTGCCACTATGAGTTACCTGACGCGGCGGCTAGTGACATTTCCATTGGTCATGGTCGGAGTCTCTATTCTGGTTTTTGTCTCCATCCGCATGGTGCCGGGGGATTCAATCACTGCGATGCTGGGTACAGAAGCAGGGCTTCTGACGCCGCAGCAACGTCAGGCATTGGCAGAATATTTCGGCATTGACCGTAGCTGGCTGGCGCAATACTGGCATTGGCTGACCGGCGTATTGCAAGGCAATATGGGAATATCGGTTACTTATGGTAAGCCTGTTCTTGATGTCATTTTGGAGCGCTTTCCGCTGACGCTGCAATTGGCGCTGATGTCGATGATCATTGCTTTGGCGTTTGGCTTGCCTGCCGGTGTTTATGCGGCAACCCACAATGAGCGCCCATCTGATTTGATTGTACGTATTGTTGCGATGATTGGTCAGTCCACTCCAAGTTTTGTACTTGGTCTTTTGGTAATTTATGTATTGTCTGCGGGCTTCGGTGTTTTGCCGACAATGGGTGAATTTGTGCCGATCTGGGTTGATCCGATATCCAATCTTGGTCAACTGATTTTTCCGTCTTTGACCCTTGGTTTTGCATTTGCCGCGGCAGTCACGCGCATTTCACGATCTGCTATGCTTGATGTTTTGAGCGATGATTATGTGCGTACAGCACGCAGTAAAGGTGTACCTGCGCGCAAAGTGATCTGGCGCCACGCACTTCCCAACGCGCTGATACCGGTGGTGACATTGTGTGGTGTGGAATTTGGCTATCTTTTGGGTGGCGCAGTGCTTGTCGAGCAGATTTATGCGCTTCCGGGGCTTGGCCGCATGGTTCTTGAAGCTATTTTGCAGCGTGATTATGCGATGGTGCAAGGTGCAGTTTTGTTTATCGCTTTCAATTTCATGATTGTTAATTTGCTTGTTGATCTTGCCTATGTGGCACTCGATCCGCGTATCCGGATGGAGGAACGCTGATGCAACTTCTTCGTTCGATCTTTTCCCATCCGAGCGGACGCATCGGTGGGATTATTATCCTCGTCTATTTGATCGTCGCCGTGATGGGCTATGTCGGATTGACCCCGTATGATCCGTTGCTGCAAAATCGTCTTGCCCGTTTGCAAGCGCCGAATAGTGCTTATTGGATGGGCACTGATCTGTTTGGTCGTGACGTGATGAGCCGTTTGATGACCGGTATCACGCAATCCTTTATGGTAGGCTTTGCGGCTGTCGCTATTGCTGCTTTTGCAGGAACGGTGCTGGGTTTGACCGCCGCATGGTTTGGCCGTTGGTGGGATGGCTCTGTTATGCGTTTGATGGATGTGCTGTTGGCATTTCCCGCGATTTTGCTTGCACTTCTGATCATCACCGTGGTGGGACCGGGTGTCGGCACCAGCATTGCAGCCATTGCGATTGTCTATACGCCGATTTTCACCCGTGTTGTGCGTGGCCCTGCATTGTCACTGCGCTCGCGTGATTTTGTCGATGCCGCGCGCACATTTGGCAGTAGTCGTTTTTACATCTTAACGCGCCATTTGCTGCTTAATCTGGTGGCGCCTTTGACCGTACAGATCACACTGGCATTGGCTTGGTCATTGCTGACAGAGGCCGGTTTGAGTTTCCTCGGCCTTGGTACACAGCCTCCGGCCTCATCACTTGGCCTGATGCTCGCCGATGCGCGAAACCTGATGGAAAGCGCTCCATGGCTGCTGATCTTCCCTGCTCTTGCCATTATGATTGGCATTCTCGGTTTCAACCTGCTCGGTGATGCGCTGCGCGATATTCTCGATCCAAAGACGCGGAGGACTGCATCGTGAGTGCTCTTCTTTCTGTTAAAGACCTGCGCGTCGGTTTCGGGCGTGATCCAAAAGCCAATGAGATTGTCCGCGGTGTCAGCTTTGATTTGAACGCCGGTGAAACAATGGCGATTGTCGGCGAAAGTGGTTCGGGTAAATCCGTGACCTCGCTTTCGGTCAACCGTCTGGTAGATTTTGGCGGCGGCAGCATCATTGGTGGCTCGATGCTTTTCCAGCATGCTGACGGCTCGATCATTGATCTGGCAACGGCTCAGGAAAAAGAACTGACGACAATCCGCGGTGCGGAAATCGGCATGATTTTTCAAGAGCCGATGACCTCGCTTAACCCGGTTTTGAGCATCGGGACGCAGATTGAGGAATCCTTCCGTCTTCATCGTGGTTTGACGGGTAAACAGGCTCATGCGGCTGCAAAAGACGCGCTTGATCGGGTACGTATTCCGGATGCGGCGCGCCGTTTGAAATATAGCCCGAACCAGTTTTCCGGCGGTATGTTGCAGCGTGTGATGATTGCTATCGCGCTGGCTTGTAACCCGCGCTTGCTGATTGCTGATGAGCCGACAACTGCGCTTGATGTAACTGTGCAGGCACAGATCATGGCCTTGCTGAGTGAATTGAAGCGCGAAACCAATATGGGGATGATTTTCATCACGCATGATATTGGTCTTGTGGCTGGAATTGCCGATAAAGTTATGGTGATGCAGTCCGGTCAGGTGGTTGAGCAGGGCGCGATCTCTGACGTACTGGATCGTCCGCAACATGCCTATACGCAGCATCTTTTGCAGGCTGTACCGCATTTTGAAAACGGTGCTGCCGTACGCCACGATTATCATCGTCCGCAAGAAGACACAGAAAAGCCAGCCCTTAAAGTGGAAGACCTGACGGTTCGTTTCTCGGTCAAGTCCGGTCTTTTTTCACGCACAACCGGCAATGTACACGCGGTGGATGGCGTCGATTTTGACCTGATGCCGGGTGAAACACTGGCCATTGTTGGTGAAAGTGGATCGGGTAAATCCACCACTGCACGTGCCATTTTGGGGCTTGTCAAAGCAACGCGCGGTACATTTGAAACCAATGTGGTGAAAACAGCGCATGGCAATGCTGATGAGCCAGTGCAAATGGTATTTCAGAACCCTTATGCTTCGCTCAATCCGCGTCTGCGTGTTGATGAAATTCTGGCTGAACCGGTTATTGCCGCGGGCGGCAGCCGCACACCAGAAGTGAAGGCCAAGATGATCGCGTTGCTAAAGCGCGTTGGATTGCCGGAAGATAGTTTGCTGCGTTATCCGCACCAGTTCTCCGGTGGGCAACGTCAGCGTTTGTGTATTGCGCGCGCGTTGATGCTCAACCCATCCGTGCTGGTGCTTGATGAAGCCGTTTCTGCGCTTGATGTGTCCGTACAGGCAAAAGTGCTTGAACTACTTGTCGATTTGCAAAAAGAATATGGCCTTGCTTATCTTTTTGTCTCGCATGATATGGCTGTTGTGGAACGTATCGCACATCGCATTGCGGTTGTTTATGCTGGTCAGATTGTTGAAATCGGTGATGCGTCTTCTGTGCTTTCCAAGCCGCAACATTCTTATACCAAGCGTTTGATTTCGGCCGTGCCGAGTATTACCAAGCGCAACGAGCATTTTACGCTGGATTCACGTCAGGTGCCGTCATTGGTGCGCCCGTTAGGCTATGAACCGCCAGCGGCTCATTGGCTGAATTACGGTGCCGATCATAAGGCGAGAGCTGAGGCATAAGATGAGCAAAATTTTTGCCCAAGCATTTGGTGTTGTTGAAGAAGCGGTTGCTGCCGGCCGGATTCCAGGTGCCGTTTTAGGTCTGGTTGAAGCTGATGGCAGGCGCAAAATTCAAGCCATCGGGCGGGCGCAAATTGAGCCGTCAGAACGCGCCATGCATGAAGATACATGGTTTGATCTGGCATCACTCACCAAAGTGCTTTTCACCACGCCGCATATTCTGGAACTTGCAGAACAAGGCGTCATTGATCTTGATGCGCCTCTGATAAGCCATTTGCCGGATTTGCGCCAATATAATGCCAATGCATGGGAGCGGAAGGTAACATTCCGCCAATGTTTGGGGCATCAGACACCCTTTCCGGCGGTCGAACCCATTTATACTTATGGTCGTGATGCGGATTTACTGCGCACTTTCATCATGCAGCGCGAATGGAAGGCCGGTGCGCCGGTTTATTCCGACATCAATTTCATTTTGTTGGGCTTCGTGCTGGAGCGTCTTGCACGCAAAACTATCCGTGAAATGGAATCGGGTGCTGGTTTTGCTTGGGGGATTGATGCCGATATGGCGGCTGCGACCGAAGATTGCACTTGGCGCCACCGTGTGCTTTGCGGCGAAGTACATGATGACAATTGCTCCGCCTTGCAAGGAGCAGGACATGCGGGTCTGTTTGGCACTGCGGCATCCGTTCTCGATTTCGGCGAAGGCTTGTTGAATGGGCGCGGCGCCAGCAAACAGGTGATTGACTGGATGCGGACACCTTTATCATCAAGCCGTACGCATGGCTTTGAACGGGCGCATCAAGGCTGGTCTGGTGGCTCTGCCTGTTCGGCAGAAACAATCGGCCATACCGGTTTTACCGGCACTGGTTTATGGATTGATTTTGAAAAAAATCGGGCATGGACATTGCTCACCAATCGTATTCATCCTACCCGTCATTTTGACAGTCAAATTGTGTCGCTGCGCATTGCTGTCGGCGATCTTATCTCTCAAGGCTAGGAGTTTAAGCCATGCAACCTATTGGACAACCTGTATGGGCCGCTGGTCTGATGACCGGAACTGTTCTTGATGGCAATGTGGATGTGGCGCTTTTAAAAACTGACGGCGAGACCGTCACCGAGTTTGGTGCCTATGCGCTTAAACCTTATCCGCAGGAAATCCGTGATCTGTTGGAAGAAACCTTAGCGCAGGCACTGAAATGGAGTTTTGACGGGCCGGAGCCGGAAATTTTTAAAACGGCTGAAGAAGCATTGACCAGAGCACAATCCGCAGCCGTGCGTGAACTGGTCAATGAAAGCGGCCTGACGATGGCTGATATCGGCGTGGTTGGTTTTCACGGCCAAACAGTGCTGCATCGCGCCCCAACTAAAGATCGTTTGGGCGACACCCGCCAGCTTGGCGATGGTGTTTTGATGAGTGAGTTGCTCGGCACTAAAGTTGTTTATGATTTCCGCAGTGCCGATATGCGTGCAGGTGGGCAGGGTGCGCCGCTTTCAGCCGTTTATCATGCGGCATTGCTGAAATCTGCCGATGCCAGCGGTGACACAGCTGTGCTTAATTTGGGGGGCGTTGCCAATGTAACTTGGTGGGATGGTGTAGATGCAGTTGTTGCTTTTGATACCGGCCCTGCCAATGCACCGCTGAATGATTTTATCAAAGCTCACACCGGCGCTGATATGGATCGTGATGGCGCATTGGGGCTTGCAGGCACTGTTGATGAGACACGTCTGGCCAAATTGCTGGAACACAAATATCTGACCGCCCCATATCCAAAATCACTGGATCGTTTTGACTTTGGCGCAAAGATGGCTGAAGGTTTGGAATTGAAAGATGGTGCTGCCACGCTTACCGCTTTCACTGCAAGTGCTGTCGGTAAAGCGCTGGATTTATTGCCGCATCGCCCGAAGGGTCTGGCTGTCAGTGGCGGTGGTCGTCATAATCCGGCGATGATGAAGATGCTGGGTGAACGTGCAGGTGTTGAAGCGGTGCAAGCGGAAACATTTGGCTGGCGCGGTGATGCTGTGGAAGCAGAATGTTTTGCATTTCTGGCTGTGCGCGCATTACGTGGGCTGCCGATCAGCTATCCGGGCACAACCGGCGTGCCGGCACCTATGACCGGCGGCCGGTTGGCCGGTTAATCATCTGGTTAGCTGGCGTTCGCGAGACGTTTTTTAAGGAAACTGCGGGTGCGTCCGATTGGAAAATCGGGCAACTCGCCAAAGACCTGATAGCCCTGGCGCTCATACGCAATTTTGGCGACAGGGCTGAATGTATCAATCAGCGCACCATGGCAGTGACGTACCAGCGCTTCGTCTTCTGCAGCCTGCAACATTTTTCCAGCTATACGTTGGCCGCGCAAGGAGCTATCGACCCAAAGCCATTGAATATAAAGCCAGCCCCAAGCTGTATATCCGGAAATACCAGCCAGTATTTTGCCATTCTCATCACGCACGAAAACGGCAAGCGATTTACGATCTGAGGCGCCAACATCGGCATCGTTGAAGGCCGATAATTGTTGGCCCACAAAGGCAAGATCATCGGCAGAAGGTGTGGCGGTCACTTCAAATTCTGTGGTCATTCCGGTTGTCCGATAAGAATGAAAATGAGCTTAATGCTCAAGAGAATAGCGAGAGCATAGGCGGCTTTTATCGCCTTCTGTCAATATGTATTTGAAGCGCTTACGCTTAAAATACAAGGGATGGCATAAAACAATGACGGAGACAGTCTGATGAATGCTTATAGTTTAAAAGGCGCACGAATTTTTGACGGCGAACGCTTGGCTAATCATAAGGCTGTCATTGTTCGCGATGGGCGCATTGAAGCCATTGTTGCTGAAAATGAGATTGATGAAAACCTGCCGCAAATCAATCTGGATGGCGGCATTTTAGCGCCGGGCTTTATTGATGCGCAGGTCAATGGCGGTGGTGGTATCATGCTCAATGATGCGCCAACCGCAGAAAATATGCGCATTATGGCTAAAGCGCATCGCCAATTCGGCACGACCAGCATGTTGCCTACATTGATCACCGACGTGCAGGAAAAATCTTTTAGAGCCATTGAAGCAGCCATCACACTTGCCAATGATGATGCAGGTATTGTGGGTTTGCATTTGGAAGGCCCGCATATTGCACCAGCCCGTAAGGGTGTGCATTTGCCGAAATTCATGCGCCCTCTCAGCGATGATGATGTGGCGGCAATGGTAGAAGCTGCAAACCATATTGACGCTTTGCTGGTCACGATGGCAGCAGAGCAGGTAAACGTTACGCAGGTTGAAAAACTATCGGCCAATGGCGTGATCGTTTGCCTTGGCCATACGGATGCGACAGCCGAAGCTGCAACAAAGCTTTTTGATGCTGGCGCACGTGGTGTGACGCATTTGTTCAATGCGATGAGCCAGCTTGGCAGCCGTGCACCGGGTGTGGTTGGTGCAGCGCTTGACCATCCATCCGTTTGGGGTGGCATTATTCCGGACGGTCATCATATTGACCCGATGAGTTTGCGGGTGGCCATTCGTGCCAAACATGCCAATATGGGTGAGGGAAAATTGTTTTTCGTCACCGATGCTATGGGCTTGGTTGGCTCGGATAAAAACAGTTTTGATCTGCATGGTCGCATTGTGCGCCGCAGTGTTGGCGAAGGTTTACCAAAGCTGACCCTTGATGATGGCACCTTTGCCGGCTCCGATCTTGATATGGCATCGGCTGTGCGATTTGGCGTCGAGAGGCTGGACTTGAGCCTTGCCACATCACTTGCCATGGCGACATCCTATCCGGCTCGTTTTTTAAGGCTTAATGATCGTGGCTATGTGCGGGCAAGTTTGCGCGCGGATTTGGTTCATCTTGATGACCAGCTTCAAGTGCGTCGTACTTGGATTGCCGGTGTTTAGTTTTGAATTATCAAGATGAAAACATGAGATAAACAGACGAACAAAAATCTTGTTGTGACTGAAATGGCATGTCTGCTTTAATGGTGATAAAATAAATCTAGTTTTTGCACGATGAGGATAGTATCAACTCTTATCCGAGTTGATTCTTAAATTTAGAAAGCCTTGTTATGAGTGAAGCCATTGCTCTTGAAACCGCAACAGATTTGCCGCGCTCCAAGCGTTTGAAGGCCGTAACAACCGGCACGCACGATACGCTGGATAAATCGATCATGGCGGGTGAACCATTTAAGGATCGCGAAAGATATTCGCGCTTTTTGAAAGTTCAGCATCTGTTTCATCGCGATATTGACGCGCTTTATGACAATGAAAAACTTGATGCATTGTTGCCTGATCTCAAAGGTCGCCGTCGTTTTGGATTGATTGGCGAAGATTTGGCTGACTTGGAAGTTTCTGTTCCTGAAACATCTGATGCACCGGCTTTTGCAAATAGCAATGATGTAGATCTCCCGACTGCTTTGGGCTGGCTCTATGTTGCTGAAGGCTCCAATATGGGCGCGGCTTTCTTGCTCAAGGCTGCACAGAAGATTGAACTCTCAGAAGAATTTGGTGCCCGTCATTTGGCCGGCGCGCCTGAAGGTCGTGGCCTGCATTGGCGTACATTTACGCAAGCACTTGATGATATTGACTTAAGTGAAGATGAAGAAGGCAAGGTTGTTGCCGGTGCAGAAGCTGCGTTCAAGCGTGTTCATGAGCTGGTCAAGCAGATGTTCGGGTAATCATATTTATCTATAAAAATCAAGGCTGTGGCAGAGAGGTTCATCTCACTGCCGCAGCCTTGATTTTAGAATAATCTTGCATGCAATCATCAATGCAGTCAATGAAAGCTGATATCCGGTTAGGTAGTTGGCGCTCTGCCATTGTGATGGCAAGGATACTTCGGTCCATCCCTGCATTTTCACGAAACGGAATGGCGACGAGATAGCCGTCTTTAATCCATGTAATGCCGGTAATATGGGCACAGAATACAATAGCTCCGCCTAAACGCGCAAAGTGTATTAAACTGGCACTGTGCGGCGATGTCATAGCGACATTCAATCTTATGCCCTCTGCCGCGCACCTGATGTCGATGATTTTCCTCAGTGAGGTCGAGATATCAGGAAGTGCAACACTATAGGGCTGGATGTCTTGTAATGTTACATATTCGTAGTTTGCCAATTTATGTTCCGGATGTACAAGCACAATGGTTTGCATGCTGAAGCGTTTGACAATATTGACGGGTGGAAGATTGGTAAGTGCAAATGTAATGCCGACATCAACCTGACCTTCACGTACCAGGCGGCCAACATCGGAAGGTGAGGCGACAAATGCCTCAAACTCTATGGCTGCATGCTGTTTCCTATAATTAAAAATAGCTTCCGCTAACAAGGCATTGGCAATACCATCACTGACAGCAACCCTGATTTTACCGAAATAATCTTGTCGCAGATTGCTCAGATCACTGATGATTTCATCGGAATCAAGCAAAGCTCTACGGGTATAATCGGCTAATTTTTCACCTGCCGGTGTTAAGGTCATGCCTGATGAGCCGCGCTCGAAAAGCTGCAACTTCAGTTTGGCTTCAAGCGAGCTGATCTGGCGACTGATTGCAGAACTTGCAACATTTAATTGCTCTGAAGCGCCATTGACAGAGCCGGTTTTTGCGACCTCCAAGAAATATTTCAAACTGTTTGGCAGCATATGTTTCCCCCGTCCATTGCCGTTTCAGCAATACAATATTCTCACAATTGATATTGCAGCAAGGGGCAAGCTGTCACATGATCAGTGCTATAAAAAACGGGAATTAAATTAATTATAAAAATAATATTTCTATTGGGAGGGAAAGATGAATTCAGGATTTTTAAAAGCTGGTATTGCGGCAGCAAGTCTCATTATTTCGATTGCAGCTTTAAGCAGTCCGGTTCTTGCCGGAAAAGCGGATAATACTGTACGCTTTGCTTATGATCAGGCACCGGAAAGTCTTGATCCCTATTTTAATAATGTCCGCATTGGCGTGATTATCGGCCAGCATGTGTGGGATACTTTAGTTTATCGTGATCCTGATACCGGTGAGTATAAAGGTCAACTCGCTGAAAGCTGGAAGCAGATTGACGATAAAACAATTGAGTTCAAATTGCGTGAAGGCATCAAATTTCATAATGGTGAAGAGTTTGATGCTGACGACGTTGTTTTCACGCTTAATTTTGTTTCAAAACCTGAAAATGGCGTGATCACCCAGCAAAATGTATCTTGGATTGATCATGCGGAGAAGGTTGATAAATATACCGTCCGCCTTGTGACCAAGGAAGTGTTCCCGGCGGCTATTGAATATCTTTCCGGCCCCGTCGTCATGCATCCGAATGAATATTATGCCGAGGCTGGCCCAAAGGGAATGAATGAAAAACCAGTGGGTACCGGTCCGTTTAAAGTGACCAGTTACGATATGGGTAAATCTGTTACACTGGAGAAAAACACTGATTATTTTGCCGATTCACCTAAAAAACAAGGCGTGATCGAAAAGGTTGATATCCGTTTTATCCCTGACCGCCAGACCCAAGCGGCGGAAGTACTTTCCGACGGTGTTGATTTTATCATGCATGTGCCGAAAGATCAGGCCGAGCAGATGGAGGCTGTGCCGCATCTCAAAGTAACATCCGGTGAAACGATGCGTATTGCTTTCATGCAGATGAATTCGCGTGAAACGACACCTAATAAAGAGTTGCAGGATATCCGTGTACGCAAGGCAATCAGCCATGCAATTGACCGTAAAACCATGACCGAACAGATAGTTGGCAAGGGTGCACGTGTGCTCAACACTTTCTGTTTCCCTTCACAATTTGGCTGCACAGATGAGGGTGCGGTTGTTTATGAATATGATCCGGAAAAATCGAAAGCACTTCTCGCCGAAGCTGGATTTGGTAAGGGGCTGAACTTGGAAATTGTAGCCTATCGTGAACGTGATCAGACAGAGGCTATGATCAATTATCTCAAAGCGGTCGGCATCAATGTCAATCTGCATTTCCTGCAATATGCAGCGATGCGTGAACTGGTGCGCGGTGATAAAGTTGGCCTTACCCATCAGACATGGGGCTCATTCTCGGTCAATGATGTCTCCGCTTCAACGCCGGTTTATATGGCCTTTGAGGGTGATGATATCGTCCGTGATCCGGAAGTGCGTGATCTGTTGAAAAAGGGTGATACCACCATTGATCCGGAAGAAAGAAAAGCTGTTTACAAGCAAGCTTTGAATTTAATTGCAGATAAAGCACTGGTTCTGCCGCTTTATTCCCTGCCGGTTTATTATGTGACGACGGCAGATTTGGAGTTCAAAGCCTATCCCGATGAAATGCCACGTTTCTGGGAAATGAGCTGGAATTAATTTCCGCTTTTACCGGCATTTCACATTTAACTCACTAACGCATAGAGCTTCCGCATCACTGCGGAAGTCTCTGTCAGCTTTATGAGGTCAGAATGGCGCTTTTTATTTTAAAGCGACTGGGACTGGCATTGCTTGTTGCATTGGCTGTATCCGCTATCGCTTTTATTCTGCTCCGTGTTTCAGGTGATCCCGCTATTGCTATTGCAGGCGAGGGCGCGCGTGATATTGATATCGAGGCGGCGCGTGTCCGTCATGGTCTCGACCAGCCGCTGCTTGTGCAATATTTCTTTTGGCTCGGGCAAATTTTGCAAGGTAATTTTGGTCAGTCTGTTTTTTATAAAACAGATGTTCTGCCGTTAATTACAGCGAAAATGCCGATTACCTTGAGCCTCGGCCTTTTTTCTATTGCCTTTGCCTTGCTTATTTCATTTCCGCTTGGCGTATTAGCTGCTGTTTATTCCAATACATGGGTTGACCGGTTGTGTCTCTCCATTGCCGTTGTTGGTCAGGCACTGCCCAACTTCTTCTTCGCACTGATTTTGGTAATGATTTTTTCAATTAATCTACGCTGGTTACCGGTTTCCGGCAGCGCCAGTTGGGTGAATTATATCATGCCAACAATTGCGCTTGGCTATTATGTAACGCCGGCTTTTATGCGGCTGATACGTGCGGGCATGATTGAAGTTCTGTCATCGGATTATATCCGGACAGCACGCGCCAAAGGGCTTTCATCGACTTCGGTGATTTTCAAACATGCATTACGCAATGCGGTGATGCCGGTGGTGGCTTTAACAGCCGTTCAACTCGGCTATCTACTTGGTGGCTCGGTAGTGATTGAAACCATCTTTGCCCTCGATGGCCTTGGCTTCCTTGCGTATCAGGGCATTATTCATAAAGATTTTCCGGTCATCCAGTCTGTGGTAATGATCCTGTCGGTTGTCTATGTACTGCTCACTTTATTGTCGGATATCGCCAATGCGTGGCTTAATCCACGATTGCGGGGGCAATAAATATGACAAATTCGACTTCAATGGCTTTGCCAACAACCACTGAAATCAGCGCCGGTGCTCGTTTACGTAAGCGTATCTTCGGACAAAGTTCGCTGTTACTTGGCGGCGGCGTTTTATTGCTGCTGATTTTAATCGCAATTTTTGCACCTCTATTGGCAACCCATGATCCTTATGTGCAGGACTTGACGCAGCGAAGCCTGCCGCCGGTCTGGTATCCTAAAGGCACATTCGAACACATCTTGGGCACAGATAATCTGGGGCGGGATTATTATTCGCGTCTGGTTTACGGCACGCGTATTTCGCTGCTGATCGGCCTGTCAGTGATGGTCATTTCAGGCATTATTGGTTCCGCGCTTGGTCTTCTTGCTGGTTATTTTGGCGGGCGAACCGATCTCGTTGTCACTTTTATTGTCACAACCCGCCTAGCCATGCCGGTGATGCTGGTAGCGCTGGCAGTGGTCGCTTTGTTCGGTGGTTCATTACCGATTATTATTCTGGTTTTGGGTCTTTTGAAATGGGATCGATTTGCAGTGGTGATGCGTAGTGCAACACAACAAGCGCGCTCGATGGATTATGTCACCTCGGCACAGGCCATCGGTGCCAGCACGCCTCGTATCATTCTCGGAGAAGTACTGCCCAATGTGTTGCCTCATCTGATCGTGGTGGCAACGCTGGAAGCGGCAAGTGCTATTTTGCTGGAGGCATCCTTGTCCTTCTTGGGGCTCGGGGTGCAGCCGCCGATACCTTCATGGGGGTTGATGATTTCAGAAGCCAAAAACTACATGTTTTTTGCTTTCTGGATGATTGCATTGCCCGGAACTTTACTTGGTATTCTGGTTCTGTCGATCAATCTGACCGGTGACGGTTTGCGAGACATCTTTGCACCGGAGGAGCGCTGATATGACAGATAATCTTTTAACGGTGCGCAATCTCAGTGTGGATATCCGAACCTCTTCGGGTACGCTTCATGCGGTGCGTGATATTTCCTTCGAGATCAAACGGGGTGAAACACTTTGCATTGTTGGTGAATCCGGCTGCGGTAAATCTATGACCTCATTGGCGATTATGGATTTATTGCCCAAGGCTGCAAGTCGCAATGCCAGCGAAATTCGTTTCGATAATATGGAGCTGCATAACAAAAAGAAAACGATCGCTGCTTTGCGCGGGGATCGTTTGTCGATGATTTTTCAAGAACCGATGACAGCGCTTAATCCGGCTTATACTATCGGCGACCAGCTGACTGAAGGTTATAAGCGTCATCGAAAAAGCGGCATGCAAGAAGCGCAGGAGAGGGCGGAATATTTGCTGCATAAAGTGGGCATTGCTTCGGCGCGTGAGCGTTTGTCGCAATATCCGCATCAATTATCGGGCGGTTTGCGTCAACGCGTGATGATTGCAATGGCACTGATGTGCGGGCCCGAATTATTGATTGCCGATGAGCCGACAACTGCACTTGATGTGACTATTCAGGCACAAATTCTGCTGTTGTTGAGTGAGTTGCGTGAAGAGTTCGGCATTTCACTTATACTGATCACCCATGATCTGGGTGTGGTTGCCCGTATCGCTGATCGTGTGGCGGTGATGTATGCGGGGCAGATCATTGAAGAGGGGCCAGTCGCCGATATTTTCAATGATCCTCGTCATCCTTATACTAACGGCTTGCTGAATTGCATCCCGCTACCCGGTAAAACTGCGCCGGGCGGCAAGCTTGGTGTTATACCGGGTGTTGTGCCTTCTCTTATCGGTGAAATCGAAGGCTGTGCCTTTCGTGATCGTTGTGCTTTTGCGCAAACTGAATGTCATCAAAATCCGCCGGTCAATCAGTTCGCTCAGCATAACTGGCGTTGTATTTATAAGGAGGCGGTACATGCAAACGCTCATTGAAGTTAATAATGTTACGCGTTCTTTTGCAATCAACGCCGGCCTGTTTAAAAAACAGCGTATTTTGCACGCGGTCAACGGCATCAGTCTCTCTTTGCAAAAGGGCGAGGTTCTGGGAATTGTGGGTGAATCCGGGTGTGGTAAATCCACGTTCGCACGCATGTTGTTGGGGCTGATGCCACCGTCGACCGGCCATATTTCCTTCAACGGGACCGATCTGGCCAAACTGGACCGCAAAGCGATGGCCAAACAGGTGCAGCCGGTTTTTCAAGATCCTTTTTCATCGCTCAATCCGCGCCGTACGGTGGCTTCTATCGTTGCTTTCCCGCTGGAAGTCCATGGGATTGGAACAACACAAGAGCGGCGAAAAAAGACGCTTGAAATTATGGATATGGTTGGTTTACCTGCACGTTTTGCTGATCGGTACCCAAAAGAACTTTCCGGCGGGCAGCGGCAGCGTGTAGCGATTGCCCGTGCCTTGATCATGCGGCCCGATGTGATCATTTGTGATGAACCGACATCGGCGCTTGATGTCTCGGTACAATCTCAAATTCTCAATCTTTTGATGGATTTGCGTAACGAGCTGAACCTTACTTATGTTTTCATCAGCCATAATCTGGCCGTGGTCGAGCATATCGCGACCCGCGTTGCGGTGATGTATCTGGGGCGAGTAGTTGAACTGTCTGACACAGCGCGTTTGTTCAGCGATCCGCAGCATCCTTATACACGCGCTTTGTTGGGTTCCGTTCTGACACCGGTGCCCGGACTGCCGATACCTGACACAGGGCTTGGTTTGGCTTTTCCCGATCCGCTTAATCCACCATTGGGCTGCGTATTCAATCCGCGCTGTCATCTGGCCACAGAACAATGTCGCAGAGATCAACCGCCTCTAATCCGTCATGACGGACGCGAGGTAGCTTGTTTTCTGGCTGGACAACGCTCCCATATATCAATGAAGGAAATGCACTCATGAGCCGTGAAGCCAGTATTGCTGCTGCGACCAACTATTTTGATAATGGTCAGTTTAAAGAAGATTTAGCCCGTCGTGTTGCTATCCCGACCGAAAGCCAGAATAGTGAGCGATTGGATGCGCTTCATGCTTATTTGCATGATGAAATGATCCCTGCTTTTCAAGAAATGGGATTTGCGACCGAAATTATCTATCACGATAATCTCGATCTGCCTTTTCTTTATGCCGAGCGGATTGAAGGCGAGGGATTGCTTACCGTTTTGGGTTATGGGCATGGCGATGTCATTCGCGGCCTTGATGATGAGTGGGCAGATGGCTTGTCTCCGTGGGAAATGAAAGAGAAAAACGGGTTTTTATACGGCCGAGGGACAGTTGATAATAAAGGCCAACACCAGATTAATATGGCGGGTTTGAGGGCAGTTCTCGATACACGTGGCAAATTAGGGTTCAACGCCAAATATCTGATTGAAATGGGTGAGGAACGCGGTTCACCGGGTTTGCGTGAAATTTGCCATAAATATAAAGACAAGCTGAAGGCTGATCTGCTGATCGCATCCGATGGGCCAAGGCTTAATATGGATCGCCCGACGATTTTTTTAGGCTCTCGTGGTGGCGTTACTTTTGATCTCACGATCGACGCGCGTGAGGGCGGGCATCATTCCGGTAATTGGGGCGGTGCTCTGTCAAATCCGGCAGTACAATTGGCACATGCTTTGGCAAGTCTGGTGGGGCCGACGGGCCAAGTGCGATTACCTGAATTGGTGCCGGAAGCCCTGCCTCAAGCAGTGCGTAATGCACTGAAAGATTGCAAAATTGATGGTGGTATAGACGGGCCGGAAGTTGATCCCGACTGGGGGGAGCCGGGTTTGACAACCGAAGAGCGGGTTTTTGGTTGGTGTTCGCTGGAAGTGCTTGCCATGGAAGCGGGTAATCCACGCACGCCGGTCAATGCAATCCCGCCGCGCGCGTGGGCGCGTTTGCAATTGCGTTTTGTGGTTGGTGTTGATCCGCATAATGTTGTGCCGACCGTTCGTAAACATTTGCAACGCCAAGGACTTTCAATGGTGAAAGTTGAATTGTCGAAGGAAGAGATTTTTGCTGCGACAAGACTGGATCCGGAGGATCCATGGGTCACATGGGCGCTTAATTCACTTGAAAAAACAACCGGTAAAAAGCCTGCTTTATTGCCTAATCTGGGCGGGTCTCTGCCTAATGACAGTTTTTCTGATATATTGGGCATGCGGACGATTTGGGTGCCGCATTCTTATCCGGGCTGCTCGCAACATGCGCCTAACGAACATATGCCTTTATCCATTGCGCGTGAAGCGCTTGGCATGATGGCAGGGCTTTATTGGGATTTAGGCGAACCAGCCGCCGGAAAAGCATAAATATGGCAGATAAGCCCTGTTCCCGCAGGGCTTATCGTGTGCTTCAGACATCAGGAGAGCAGCTTTGAGTAGTTTGTCTTTCTTCCGCGATATGATTGATGCCATCGCTGAAAGAGGGCAGCGATTGATTTTAATCGCTCCCCGCAGCACAAAAGAACATGCAACAACCGATGAATTGGCGGCTCAGTGCGAGCATTTATTGTCGAGCCGTGGTGAAGCATCTGGCCTCGCTTTAGCCCATGATATTTTAACCCAATGGCAAAATCTTAATGACGAGGAACAAACTGCTTTTATGCAGATGCTGTTGCAGCGCTTTGGTGCAGATGATGAGCGGATTGAACGGGCAATCACTAGCTATCAAACGGATAAAACACCCAAAAATCTGGCCAGGTTACATCTTTGCGCTGAGCCGAAACGACAAGAACTGATCCGGCGTTTGAATGCTGCGCCAAAAGGCACTGCCAAGCTTGTGCAAATGCGCGAGAAATTGCTTAAATTACAACAGAAAATACCGGAATTGGAGGCGGTTGATGCAGATTTTACGCATCTTTTTACTTCATGGTTCAATCGTGGTTTCCTGCAATTGCGTTCGATTGATTGGACAACGCCTGCGCATATTCTGGAAAAGATCATTCAATATGAAGCTGTGCATGCGATTGGAAATTGGAATGAATTGCGCAGTCGATTGGCACCTGCCGATCGCCGTTGTTTTGCATTCTTCCACCCGCAATTGACGGATGATCCGCTGATTTTTGTTGAGGTAGCACTCACACGTTCGACACCGGATAACATTGCCGATGTGCTCGATGATGATCGCGAGCCTCTTAATCTTAAAGATGCCGATACGGCGGTTTTTTATTCCATCTCCAATTGTCAGGACGGTTTGCGTGGCATCTCGTTCGGCAATTTTTTGATCAAACAGGTCGTGGAGGAACTGCGGCGGGATTTGCCGCAACTCAAAACTTTTGTGACACTCTCGCCGGTACCGGCTTTAGCGCATTGGTTAAAACAGGCTGGTGATTCAGATGGAAAGTTGCAACTTGATCATCTACGAACGCTAATCGCCAGACCTGACTGGTATGAAGATGACGTATGTATCAAAGAGATCGAACCTTTGTTCGATCGCATCGCGGCACATTATTTTATCAATGTGCGCGATAAACGCGAGCGGGTGCTTGATCCGGTTGCTCGTTTCCATCTTGGCAATGGTGCGCGTTTGGAGAGGCTTAATTTCATGGGAGATCTATCAAAAAGGGCTTTGCATCAATCACATGGTTTGATGGTCAATTATCTCTACAAGCTGGATGATATCGAGCGCAATCATGAGGCCTATGCCGAACGTGGCGAAGTGATTGCTGCACCTGAAATCATCAAGCTCGCAGCTAAGTCAGACAACAAATAAAATCATAAAAATAATAGGGGAAGAATGAATGACTAATCATCTGTTCGATGCTTTTCGCGGTTTTATGTCAAATCCAGGGGCAACTTTCATTGAGACGCTAAACGGTCATATTTTGACCTATGCCGATATGCTTGATCTTTCAGCCCGATTTGCCAATGTACTTGTTGATGAAGGCGTTAAAAAGGGCGATCGTGTTGCTGTTCAGGTGGAAAAAAGCGCTGAAGCCCTGATGCTTTATCTGGCTTGTGTGCGTTGTGGCGCGGTTTATCTGCCGCTGAACACCGGATATACCGTCGCTGAGCTTGAATATTTCTTTAACGATGCGAAACCTGCACTTATTGTTGTTGCCCCTGAAAATACTGAGAAATTATCCGCGCTGATCGCTGATCGCTGATTGCGGTGCAGTGATGGAAAGCTTGGGTGATCATGGTGATGGCACTTTGATGGAAAAAGCGTTTAAAGCTTCCGCTGCGTTTATTGATGTTGTCTGTAACGCCGATGATCTGGCTGCAATTCTTTATACATCGGGCACAACAGGACGTTCAAAAGGCGCCATGCTCAGCCATAATAACCTGTTGTCAAATGCACTGACTTTGCGTGACTATTGGCAATTTACCTCGGCTGATAGGCTCATCCATGCTTTGCCGATTTTCCATACCCATGGACTTTTTGTGGCAACCAACTGTGTGCTGGTGTCGGGTGCTTCGATGTTCTTGCTACCGAAATTTGATCCGGACGCGATTATCGTACGTCTGTCGCAGGCCACTGTTCTTATGGGTGTGCCAACATTTTATGTACGTTTGGCGCAAGATGAACGGGTTAACCGTCCAAGCACTGTATCAATGCGGTTGTTTATTTCGGGCTCTGCACCTCTATTAGCCGAAACCCATGAAAAATTCCGTGAAAAAACCGGTCATGCCATTCTTGAGCGCTATGGTATGACCGAAACCAACATGAATACATCCAATCCTTATAATGGTGAGCGTATCGCTGGAACGGTGGGCTTTCCTCTGCCAGACGTGGAAATCAGAGTTATGGATATGGAAACGGGCGCACCTTTGCCTAATGGTCAAACCGGGATGCTGGAAGTGCGTGGGCCTAATGTTTTTAAGGGTTATTGGAACATGCCAGAAAAAACGAAAGAAGAGCTGCGGGATAATGGTTTTTTCATCACTGGCGATCTGGGTCTGATTGATGACAAAGGCTATGTGCATATTGTCGGGCGCGGTAAAGATCTGGTGATTTCCGGCGGATATAATATTTACCCGAAAGAGGTGGAGGGCGAAATCGACCTGATTGATGGTGTGGTGGAAAGTGCAGTTATTGGCGTGCCTCATCAGGATTTTGGCGAAGGTGTTACGGCTATTGTTGTGCCGCAAAAAGATGCTCATCTGAATGAAGATGACATGATTGCATCGCTAACCGAAAAGCTTGCCCGTTATAAATTACCCAAACGAATTATTTTCGTTGAAGAATTGCCGCGTAACACAATGGGTAAAGTGCAAAAGAATATTTTACGGGAAATCTATCATCATATCTATCAGTGATTATTCATAGCATTGGCCATTGAAGTTAAGGTTTTGGGGTTGGTTGTTGTTCACCAGTATAGAGTGCTTTGAACCATGAAAATCACTTCGCGCAATAATATTACGTGAAGTGATCTTTTGTGGATAAATCTTGCGTTTTGGGATGCTTTTTGATTGCGTAATCGGCTTAGAGCATTATAAGAGTGCACTAATTTAGCGAGCAAAATTGGGCGGATTTTTAAAATTCCTGGCTCTGCCGTCCGAGCATCTCTCCGGAGGACTGAAATTTATGAACCATTCTCGCATGGTGCTTTGTCTTGTCTGTAAAGGGGAAAGACAATGAATGCCACGACCAATGTTGTTCAGCCGGACAATGCCCCAAAAACAGTTATTGAGCTTAAAAATGTAGCAATTTCATTCAATCTGGCCAATGGCGGCCGGTATGATGCAGTGGCTGAAAGCAATCTAAAAGTTGCTGACAATGAATTTGTTGCCATCGTCGGGCCAACAGGTTGTGGTAAGTCCACTCTGTTGAATGCCGTGGCAGGTCTTTTGATACCGGCAAGCGGCACTGTGGAAATCAGCGGCAAGCAATTAAGTGGTTTAAATCGTCAGTCTGGTTATTTGTTCCAGCAAGATGCATTGATGCCGTGGAAAACCGTGCTCGAAAATGTTGCTATTGGTTTGGAAATTGCCGGTATACCGAAAAGACAAGCACGTGAAGAAGCACAAGCTTGGCTGGCGCGTGTAGGCCTTGCTAATTTTGGTGACCGCTATCCGCATATGTTGTCGGGTGGACAGCGCAAGCGTATTGGCTTGGCGCAGGTGCTTATCCGCAATCCTAAATATTTGCTGATGGATGAACCTTTCGGGCCTTTGGATGCACAAACCCGCGTTATCATGGGCGATCTTTTGCTGGACCTCTGGTCGCAGGATCGCAAAGCTGTGATGTTCGTGACCCATGATCTGGAAGAAGCAATCGCATTGGCTGATCGTGTGGTGATTATGTCTGCGGGGCCGCGCGCTCATATTCTGGCTGAATATCAAATTCCGCTGGAACGTCCGCGCGAAATTTCTGAAATTCGCCTCAATGACCAATTTCATGAAATCCATCGTGAAATTTGGGGTGCGCTGAAAGAAGAAGTACTTAAAGGCTATCAGCAGACAAGCGGAGTGCGCAAATGAACAAGCCTCTCTTATTTTTAGCGCAGCTTAGCGTGGCTGTGTTTGTGATCCTTGTCTGGTATTTGTTCACCGAAACGCATTTGTTCGGCAATCCGTCCAACGCCAAGTTTTTCTTTGCAACACCGACACAAGTGGCGGTGCGCATTTATAAATGGTTTGCTGAAGGCACGATCTGGTATCATCTCGGCATTACGCTGGTGGAAGCGATGCTTGCTTTTGTCATTGGTTCCGTTGGTGGTATTTTGATCGGCTTCTGGTTTGCCCGCAAGCCGATGCTGGCGGCGGTTTTTGATCCATATGTGAAGGCTGCCAATTCATTGCCCCGTGTGGTGCTGGCACCAATTTTCATGCTCTGGTTAGGCTTGGGAATTTGGTCCAAGGTTGCGCTTGGTGTTTCGCTGGTCTTTTTCATTGTGTTCTTCAACGTTTATCAAGGCGTCAAGGAAGTTAACCAGACCGTGCTTGCCAATGCCCGTATGCTTGGCATGAATGAGCGTCAGTTGTTGCGTAATGTCTATCTGCCATCTGCTTTGTCGTGGATGTTTTCAAGTTTGCACACTGCCGTTGGTTTTGCAGTTGTTGGTGCAGTTGTTGGCGAATATCTGGGCTCTTCCGCAGGTCTTGGCTATCTCATCCATCAGGCTGAAGGCGTGTTTGACGTCACCGGTGTTTTTGCCGGCATGATCGTTTTGACGGCTTTTGTCTTGTTGATTGATTGGGTCGTTTCCATTGCAGAAGAGCGCTTGCTTGTCTGGCGTCCCAAGACTGTCGGGCCAAATGGTGCTTAAATTATCATTCAAGGAATATAATCATGCATATAACACGTCGCGATTTAATGCTTGGCGCAGCTGCTTTTGGGCTGATGAATATTGCTGCACAGCTACCGGCTTTTGCGCAAGATCCTGATGCAAAGCCTGAAAAAACCGACCTGATGCTGGGTGTAGGCGGCAAGCCTTTGTTCTATTATCTGCCGCTGACAATTGCCGAGCGGTTGGGCTTCTTTGAAGAGCAGGAACTTAACGTCACTGTGAATGATTTTGGCGGTGGTGCCAAATCATTGCAGGCCTTGATTGGCGGATCGGTTGATATGGTAACCGGTGCTTATGAGCATACATTGCGTATGCAGCACCGCGGGCAGGATATTAAGGCGATTTGCGAGCTAGGTCGTTTGCCGGGCATTTGTATTGCGGTGCGTAGTGATTTGGCCGACGAGATTAAAACCATTGCTGATCTGAAAGGACGCAATGTTGGTGTGACCGCACCTGGTTCGTCTACCTCGTTATTTTTGCAATATGCGCTGATCAAAAATGGTCTGGCGGCTGATGATGCATCGATTATTGGTGTTGGCGGTGGCGCCAGTGCCGTTGCTGCTATTAAAAAAGGCGACATCGCTGCATTGGTACATTTGGATCCGGTGATTACCAAACTGGAAGTTGACGGTGACATTAAAATTCTGCTCGACACCCGTACAGAAGAAGGCACCCG
This sequence comes from Paenochrobactrum sp. BZR 201-1, assembly GCF_044987585.2. NCBI lineage: Bacteria > Pseudomonadati > Pseudomonadota > Alphaproteobacteria > Hyphomicrobiales > Brucellaceae > Paenochrobactrum > Paenochrobactrum sp. BZR 201-1. The sequence continues at coordinate 59,459 of NZ_JBJDRZ020000021.1, forward strand.
TGCTTTGTTCGACGGTACAAATCCGGCAGCTATCGTTTATATGCAGCAGAGTTTTATTGATACCAATCCGGTGACAACACAACGTGTCGTCAATGCTTTTGTCAAAGCGCTGAACTGGATTCATAATGCAACGCCTGATGAAGTGGCCGATGCCGTGCCGGAAGAATATTTGTTCGGCGATCGCGAGCTTTATAAGACAGGCTTTGAGAAATCACGCGCCATGTATTCTGAAAAAGGTTTTGTGGCAGAGGATGGTTTCGCAAGCATGTATGACATGTTGAAAAAACTTGATCCGGATTTGGCCGATAGTGATCTGAAATTCTCGCAGACCTTCGATCCGCGGTTTGTTGAATATGCAAATATTTGATCATAATAGTGTTTGAAAAAAAATGTGCGGTCTGAAACTCAGACCGCACATTTTTTATATCTAAATTTTGGTCTTCCGGTTGAATCGTAACCAGACGACCTTTGTTTATTTTAGAATTTCATTGTCAGACCGGCACGGAAGGTGCGGCCCGGTGCAGGCATATAGCTCTGCGCCAGAGGATCCAGATAATAACGGTTGCCAATATTTTGAACCGATGCATTCAGAACAGTATCTTCACGCAATTTATAGGTCAAAAAAGCATCAAATAATGTAACCGGCTTATAGTGGATCTGCGGCGTTGTTGCACCTGTCTGCCATGGCTTGTCGATGGTTTCAACCGGACCAGCTGTATAGGTCATACGACCGCCAACTGTGAGGGTTTCTTCAAGGAAACGACTGCCAAGTGTCAGATTGACCGAATATTTAGGCGGGTTCTGGGTATTCGTAAAGGAACCCATAAAGCTGCCTGGTGTGCAATTTGGTGTGTTTTCGGTTTTCTGATATTGATCGGCGGTTGCACGCAAGCGGGCGGCAAAATTAGCGTCGCAGGTTTCTGTTTTGAAGTAATAAGTGGCAGAAAGATCTGCAAAAATCCGGCCATTATCATAGCTCGACTGGAACTCGAGACCATTGGCTTTGTAACTATCAGCATTGCTGAAAGTCATGCCGCCATTGGACTCAGGATCATAGTAACGCGTGATGTAATTTTTGATGTTATTATCAAAATACGCAAGTTTGAATGACGCCGTATCACCAGTCATGAAGAGATTGTTTTGGGTCGTGCTCGCACCGATTTCAATGGCGCGCGAACGTTCCGGACGTAGTCCTTTCGCCGGATCAACCTGCAATGTGCCGAGTGTGGTTTCAAACAAAGATGGCAAACGATAGCCTTGCGTATAGCTTGCATAGATCAGTGTCTGCGGCATGATTTCGTAGTTCAAACCAAAGGCTGGCGTGAAACTGCTGCTTTTATCGGAGAGTTTCTCACCGCGCTCGAAACCGGTCACGACACTGGAATAACCAGCATTGCCCACACTCATATATGTTGGTGTGCCATATTCATCAAATGGTGTACCATCAAACGGATTGTTGGTGTTTGAAGCGGCAATACCGTTATTCAGACGCGGATCAGTGGCATCAGTGAATTCACCATTTTCATCAGCGCGCCAGAACATGCTGTCCCATGTGCCCGGACCGCGGGAAAGAGCGATCCATTTACCATAGAGGTTTTCACGCTTGGCGATTGAAGGCGTATTACGGTCATGGGAGCTGTAGCGGCCATAGCGACCACCTGCCCAGAACTGTAAGTTTTCCTGCGGTTCATATTCAATTTTACCGCTGAGGCTGATTTCAGAACGACGCCCATCACGTAAGTGGCGGTTCATATTGATATCATGTTCTGTAATTAAGACATCCTTCTGAGGACGGATATCTTCATATTGGAATGAACCGCCGAAATCAAAAGCAAATGCACCGGCTGAAGTTTTGAATTCTGAACGGTTGGAGACATCACCGCCCACGCGAACGTCATCCATGCGCACCCATGTGCGGTCAGGGCTGTTATAAACCTGCTGTGATGTCGGGCCATTGGTGGAGTTGATTTGGTCTGTTCTGGAATCTGTAACCCAGAAATTTGCTTTGAAATCGAGCAGATCATTTTCTGCCGGATCGTAATGATAGCGTGCCGTACCGGAGTTGATAACAACGCTGCCAGTCGGGTACTGATAAAGACCTGCAGTACCGAAACGGAAAATATCGGATGGCATGACTTCACCGAAACGACCATCATAATAACGATAGGTAAGTTCCAGCGATTGTTCATCTGTTGGTTTGATGGTCGCTTTTAAGAGGACAGAGTCTGTTTCGGCGGAAGAGTTGAGAACTTCTTCGCCGGCTTTATAAGATTTGGCGACGCTGTTTTGCTCATAGCCGTATTTATCAAATTCACGGTATTTTTCACGGCCATGTTTACCTGCAAAATAGTTACCTTGTTTGCGTTTGGCATAGGCGGCAACGATATCAAAATATTCGCTGCTATAAGCAGCGGCAATGCTGCCTGATTTGGCTGCTGAATTAAAGATATTCGGACGATCGCTGCGAACATTTGCTTCCAGCTCGCTACCGTTTTTCATATAATCAGGGCGATGAGGTTGTTTGACACCGTTATCCCAGATTTCGCCTTTGACGCGCACGCCAAAGTTTTTGCCATCCTTGAGGATATCCTGAACGCCGATTGTGGTCATATTCACGGCGCCACCAATGGCACCAGCCGCGGCAGGGCTTAAGTCAGGGCCTTTATTGATGGTGACATCGCTGATCAGATCAGGATCAATATAACTGCGCTGCTGCGTACCGCCATAACCGCGATAAACGTTGAGCGACTGCTGGGAACCGTCAACAGTCACAGCTACACGGCTTTGCCCCTGAATACCGCGAATGTTCACATCAAGGCCGCCACCGTTACGGCTGTCGCCAACCTGTACGCCCGGCAAGCCTTTCAGCATGTCGGAAGGTGAAACATTACCGTAACGTGCCATCTGTTCGGCAGATAAATGAACGGTTGAACGTGGAGCTGAGTAAACGGCGGCAGCTCCGGAAGGTTTGCTGACGGTGATGGTGTTCAACAAAACAGAACCATCTGCCGGATTGATACCGGCAGCTTCAGCATTGGCTTCTTCCGGTGCGTAAATGCTGATTGTTTTGGCATCGACAAAGCGATAACGAAGATTGGAATTTCCCAGAACCCTTTTAAGCGCTGCTTCTGGTGATTGACGACCGATGACAGGCGCGGACTGACCCGAAATGGCACTGCCATTGCGACGCACAACCTGAATACCGGTTGTGGCAGTAAAATCTGCCAAGGCTGTCAGCAAAGGTTTTGCAGGTATATTAAAATTATAACTGGCTTGATCCTGCGCAGTCGGAGTGGCTTGTGCCATTGCGACCACCGGACAGGCAGTCATAAGCGCAATAAGCGAAACACCACTGGCGGTGAACGCGGTTCTGATAGTCTTCATTCTTGACGTTTCCTGTTCAAATGCAAGGATGTCGGTCCCTTAATGAAAGAACGTTTGCGGCAAGAAAAACCCGTAAAAATAATTTTATCGAGAGATAATTGTCAGCAGGCCAGGCACGTGCACCACGCTGAGATTGAGCGTATTGCGCAGTGCATCAAATACTGCATCGGGATTATTGGCCTGAAAGACACCTGATACTGGAAGATTTTCCAAATCCGGATCATTCAGCACAATTCGTCCTGACGAATATCTGGATAATTCATGCAAAACAGATTTTAATGGTGTTTGGTTCATCATGATCAGGCCGCGTCGCCATGCAAGGCGCGCTTCTGCATCATCACCGTCAACCTGCTCAATTTTATCTTTTGAGACGGCTGCACTATTACCTGCAGGCAGATTGATGCCGTGCGATGCATCATGGCCATAAACGGCAACAAGACCGCGCTCAACTGTTACTTTTGTTAAATCCTGTTCAAGTTCGACTGCAAAGGCTGTGCCGAGAACCTGAATATTTGCCAAGCCTCCTGCAACTTTAAAAGGGCGGTTTTCATTGCGCACAACATCAAACCATGCGCGTCCACGTACGAGTTCAACTTTACGTTCTTGATCAGTAAAATATTCATTCAGTGCACTGTCACCATCAAGGTAGACACGGGAACCGTCACGAAGGGTAATTTCTAATTGTTGTCCGGGTGCAGCAGCATAATCTGAAATATGGCGCTGGAACAAACCGGCATCGCGCCAAAGAGCTCCACAACTTATTGCTGCTACCAGACTGGCTGCAACCGTGCTCCATTTAATAAATTTTCCAAATGAAGAGTTGCGTGTTGCATAACGTCTGTGCCAGCCGGTTTTTGCGGCCTCAAGAGCTGGCGCTTTTAACTCGCCCCACAGATCGGCAGTTCGCTGATAAGCAAGTTTGTGCTGTGCACTTTGCTCGCACCACGCGTTGAAAGAGCGCTGGACAGCATTGCTTACTGGCTGGTTGTTCATGCGCACAAACCAATCCGCAGCTTCTTCAATGACTGTCTCAGTCAGCTTTTCAGAGCGTTTCTCTTTCAGCATAGAATACAGTTTTTTCCACCCGCCAAATATAAACCTTTGAAATGATGATGACGTATCAAAATCATTTCTCCTCCCGCATTTGCTGCCATTTATGACAAGATGAAATGGCCGCTGCCATTTCTTTTTCAACCGTGCTCAACGAAATTTTTAAATGGCGTGCAATTTGCTGATAGGTCATTCCGTCAACTCTTGCCAGAAGAAAAATCTGTCCGCGACGTTTAGGTAAAGCATTGATCGCATTCAACAGATCAGAAAGCTCGTGGCGTGCTTCTACAATTCTCTCCGGCTGAATGTAATCTGTCGTATCATTTTGTACCTGATAGGTATCACCATAATTGAGCCTGTCAGGGCGTGTTTTTCTACTGCGGATATGATCCAAAGCCAATGTGGTGACTGTATGTACAACAAGGCCGCCATCATTTTCTGTCAATGATCGCTTCGATAATTTTACGTAGGTTTCGTGCAGGATATCATCGGCATCCTGCGCATTTCCCAGAATGCTGGATGCCAGCCTTTTCAGACGGAGTCGTTCCCTGACATAAATCCGTTCAAAAACAACATTCATGGAGGGCATTGAAATCCTGAGGGTGAAATGGGAGGCCATAATGAATTAACTAGACTTAATTACTCATGTTTATTTTAAATGGCAAGTAGCCCGTCAAAATTTGTAAATCGTCTGTATATAAAAAGTAACACCTTAAAAATTTGAATTTGAGGCCGAACGTTATGCGTGATCAGGGTTCATTATAACTTGATAATTTTAATCATGTTATATAAAGCGTAGAGGATGTAAGGCAACATCAAAGCTGTCCGACTCGTGCATATCGAGGCAAATTGTGTACTTATTATATCGCGAATTAGACATGGCCATCTTTGATTTTCATCTTCTAGCAAGGTTTGAGAGCTTATGAGCTGGGACATACAAATGTTATTTCGCCGTCATTCGCGCGAAATTACCGGTTCGCTCAAGCGCCGTGGTTTGACTGAAGAGAATGCGGCAGATATCACACAAGATACATTTGTGCGTGTTTTGTTGCGCCCCCCTCATGAGGCGAGCGGCAATCATAATCCTAAAGCTTATTTGTTTAAAATTGCACGCAATCTTGGTATTAATCATCAAAAGCGTGAAGCATTAATTGAAACGATCGATATCGAAGATAAAACAGGTCAAAATGTTCCTGATCCTGCACCTTCTCCGGAAATGATCGTTTATTCCAGACAATGCCTGCAGCAAACTTATCAGGCGTTGAATGAGCTTCCTGAGCGTACAAGACAGGCTTTCGAGATGCACCGCCTTGGTGAGCGAACGCTTGCGGAAGTTGCGCAGGAACTGGATATTTCAACAACGCGAGCATGGGCTCTGATCCGCGATGCCTATAAACATCTGCTCAAGCATGTGGATGATTTTTAATTATTTTTATTTTTGGAAAATATGAGCTGTTCGATTGTAATATATATAGGCGAAAGTTATTTATTGCAGCTTTGGGTCATCAGGAAATATGAAATTGGACGAGAGCAAACAACATCAGGATATTTTGCTTGATGAAGCAGTGGATCTGATTATTCGTTTGCAAAATGATCCGGAAAATCCAGTGACTGCGGAAATGATCAATGCTTGGTGTGGTCGAAGTGCGCTGCATGAGCAGACATGGCGCCGTATTGAAAAACTTTATGGTGCGAGTGGGCAGGTTCTCAATTACCAAAGACGTGCTGAACGCTATACAGTTATGTCTCGCCGCAATGTTTTATTGGCCGGATTATTATTCTTGGGAGGCGGGACATTTCTCTATACTGCGGGTCCTTCTATCTTGATGAGGCAGCGCGCTGATTATATCACAGCCAAAGGAGAAATCCGTCATATCAGGCTTGAAGATCAAAGTCAGGTAACCTTAGGCCCTGATAGCGCTATTGCGGTTGAATACGTACAATCGCAACGAGTAGTCAAATTATTGGCAGGTATGGCCTATTTTGAAGTGACGCGCGATACTCAGCGCAGCTTCACGGTTTATTCCGATAATACTCAGATTACAGCGCTGGGCACTGCTTTTGAAGTATCGAATGATGCCGGAATTATCACTGTGGGTGTCGATCATGGTCTTGTTGAAGCGCGCGCCAGCGGTGAATTAAGCATGGGCGAAAGATTACAGCAAGGGCAATGGCTTGTATTTGATCCGGCAAGGCAGACAGTTGAACGCAGTGAACGCAGTGCTAACCAGATTGCCAGTTGGCGGGATAATTATCTGATTGCCGAACAAGAGCAATTGTCATCACTGGTTGCCCGTATTGGCCGGTGGCATAACGGACGCATTGTGATTGCTGATCCGTCTATTGGCAGAAAGCGCATCAGCGGCATTTTTGATTTGAGCAATCCGCTTGTTGCACTTGAGGCGGTCGTTAATCCTGCTGGTGGAAAAGTTTACCAGCTCACCAGTACGCTGACAATTATTTCACCTTTATGAAAAAAAACTTGAGTAATTGAGTGAAAATATCTGTTGCCCGATTGTATTAGTAACAGGAGTTGCATTTACCCATGCAGGAATGGCTGCTCCGAACTTTGAAAAATACAGACGGAGCAGTGCAGATTATGAGACCTAAATCGCGCAAAACGATTTTTGAAATGAACATGAGCAAGGCGCTCGCTGCGACATTGATGATGTCGACAGCTTTGGGTTTTAATATGGCATATGCACCTGCCGTCTTGGCACAAGCGCAGTCACAAGTCAGCTTTTCGGTTCCTGCCGGCTCTTTACATCTAGCTTTAACAGTTTTTGGGCGGCAAGCTGGTTTGCAGGTTAGCTTTTTAGCCTCCATGACTGCAGGTAAAACCAGTGCGGGCGTCAATGGCAAAATGAGTTCAGAGGCAGCTCTGACACATATTTTACAAGGTTCAGGTCTGCGGTTTTCATTTATCAATGGAACAACCGTATCTGTCACGCATGTGAATGAAGCAACCATGCCGTCGCTAAGTGCTGACGGTTCGATCATACTTGATACTATTACAGTCACCAATGATGCGAACAAACTATTTGATGCGACTTACACGAATGCTGCTTCCACAACCTATATTCCACAAAAAGAGATTGAACGTTTCCGCGGTATGTCGGCGGGAGATTTTCTCAAAGGCGAAGCAGGTGTAATGACCGGCGACAACCGCAACAGTGGCGCGATTGATGTTAATATTCGCGGTATGCAAGGCTTTGGCCGTGTTCCGGTTATTGTTGATGGTGCCCAGCAGCAAAATACGGTTTACCGCGGTTATTCAGGCGTTGCTTCGAGAAACTATATTGATCCGGATATGATCGGCGGAGTGGAAATTGTCAAAGGGCCATCTTCTGGCGTTTATGGTGTCGGTGCAACAGGTGGTGTTGCGGTCATGCGTACGTTGAATGCCGACGATATTATAAAGGATGGTCAGAATTACGGCTTCCGAGTGCGTGGTAGTATGATCGGCAATACTTCTACGCCGCCGCCAGAAGGTACGCGTGGTGGCTTGGATCAATATTCCAAATCTTATCTGACGGGTTGTAGCTGGGCATGTACACCACAGACCATTCCGGAGGAAGATTTAAATATCGATATTTCTAAACTTGGTGCGCCGCAGGGGATGGATCGACCGGGCTTTTTAAAGCCGACTTCAGGTTCCGGTAGTGTGGCCTTTGCCAGTCGTTGGGAAAATCTGGAGCTTGTCGCGGGATATACCAGACGTAAAACCGGTAACTATCATGCTGGAAAACATGGTGACATTCCTGACAAACTCATTACCACGACGACGAGAGATTCATGGCTGGGTGCACCCGGAGAACCGGATTATTACAATGAATGGACAGATATCAGTATTGGTGGTTTAAACCGTTACAGAACAGGTGAGGAAGTGCTGAATACATCACAGGATAACACTTCTTATATGCTTAAAAGCAAACTTATGCTTGGTGATGGTCATTCGCTTAATCTCGGTTTTATGAAATATAAAAGTGATTTTGGCGAGTTGATGCCGTCAATGATTATTCGTTTTGATGGCGCAGAGCAGGCGCCATTAAGCCATGTAAGTGTAGATACCTATACGGCACGCTATAATTGGAATCCTGAAGATAACGAGTTTTTCAATCTGACGGCTAATCTCTGGCACACGAAAACAGACACCCACATTATGACTCCTTATAAATTTGGTGCCGTGGAGATGCCTACAGGCTATTGGGATATTGCAAAACGCACCGGTTTTGACCTTTCCAATGAAAGCAAATTCGATACAGCATGGGTGATTTAACACTCAGTTATGGCGGCTCCTATACTTATGAAACACTCGCTCCACCAAGCGATGTTGATAAAGTTCTGGATGCCGGCCTCACTATTGAAGCGGCACGAGATGGCTGGCGCAAAGAGAGTAGTGGCTATATCAGCGGTGAGTGGAAGCCATTGGATTGGCTTAAATTAGATGCAGGTTTACGCTATACTAAGACCCATTCTTATGATCGCAAACCAATCCAGGATCCGAAGCCAGATGAAAATTATGATACGGCTCCTTGGCAAAATAAAGAGGAACGTAGTTCGGGTTTCACCCCAATTGTAGCGGTCACTGTAGAGCCTTTAGATGGTTTGCAGTTTTATGTGCGTTATGCCGAAGCAATCCGTGCGCCAAGCTTATTTGAATCTACGACAGGTTTTTCAGTAAGCGCACTACCGTCTATAGCCATTAAGCCCGAGCATGCAAAAAATTGGGAGTTTGGTACCAATCTCAGCATGGATAGTGTCTTTGATACCGGTGATGAATTGCGTCTTAAGGCAGTCTATTTCAACAATACTATTGATGATTATTTGACGCGTGGAATCCGTGCAGATCAACGTGGCGGAACGTCTATGCGTAACCTTAAACAAGCAAAATTCAAAGGTTTTGAATTATCTGGTCGTTACAATATGGGGGCGTTTTATACGGAGGCGTCAGGCATTTATTACACGGATACACAATTTTGTATGGATGAAGAGTTTAAAGGACAAAATTGTTTCTCTGATGGTAATCCTGCCGGTTATTCGCAATTACATGTCCAGCCAAAGATAAGCGGTTCCATTACATTGGGAGCGCGTATGTTTGAAGAAAGTTTGGATGTCGGTACCCGTATTAGTTACACAGGCAAACGGCCAACAGAGCTGCTCAATATAACTAATGGCAGTCAGACAACCACGATTGCATGGAAACCCTATACATTGGTTGATTTATTCGCGAGCTATAAAATCAATGATGACACAACCCTTGATTTCAACGTGGATAACCTCACAGACGTATATTACATGGATGCTCTGACACTTGGTTTGATGCCGTCGCCGGGGCGTACCTTCCGTGCAAGTTTGACTGCAAAATTCTGATTTTTTTGATCTGCATGTGGCGCGAAATCAACGCGCCACATGTTATGTATTTAAAGCTTATTGCTTATGCTGCGATCATCAGGTTAAAACTCCGTGAAAATTCAAAACGCCTTTGAAGGCTTGAGACTTGCGGAGATTTTAAAGTGTTTTATCAACCAAAAAACGGACACCAGCTTCCGCATAATCCACTCAAAGCTATTGTTACGCCACGGCCTATCGGCTGGATTGGTACACGCTCCAAAGAGGGCGCTCTCAATCTTGCGCCATATTCATTTTTTAACGTCATTTGTGACAACCCGCCACTGTTGATGTTTTGCTCCTCCGGCTACAAAGACAGTGTTGCTTTTGTGGAGGAAACAGGTGAGTTTACCGCCAATATGGTCGGGGCGCATCTGGCAAAAGAAATGAATGCGACATCGGTAAACTCACCACGTGGTGTCAGTGAATTTGAGTATGCAGGTTTAACACCTGCGTCTTGTGAAATGATCAAAGCACCACGTGTTGCTGAAGCCTATGCCGCACTGGAGTGTGTGGCTGTGGAAGTTAAACGCTTGTCCGGCAAGGATGGTGCTTTGGTAGAATCCTATATGGTGATCGGCGAGGTTGTCGGCGTTCATATTGATGAGGCGATTTTGGTTGATGGCCTTATCGATATTACCAAGTCACAACCAGTTTCGCGCCTTGGTTATATGGATTTTACCACCACTGATAAGGTCTATGAAATGTTCCGTCCGAAATGGGAGAAGTGATTACTTTTCTTGATGCAGCGCGTCATACATCCGTACCAGATCAACGAGTGAATTGGCTTCCATTTTGTGCATCAGTTTTGCACGGCGCACTTTAACTGTGATCTCACTGATATTGAGTTCGCCGGCAACTTGCTTGTTGAGAAGACCTGCCACCACTAGCTTGAAAACATCGCTCTCGCCTTGGGAGAGAGTTTTCGCTTTGTTGATAAGCTGTGCTTGCGCCTCTTCTGTGGCAAGCTTAGTGGTTTCCAATTCAATGCCGCGTTGCACGACTTCAATCAATTCGTGATCTTTAAAGGGTTTGGTTAAAAATTCGAGCGCACCGTCTTTGATCGCTTTGACCCCCATGCTGATATCGCCATGGCCGGTAATGAAAATAACTGGAATATTGATGCCGTTTTCACGCGTATAGCGATAAAAATCGGTGCCGCTTTGTCCAGGCATCCGTACATCCAATATCAGGCAGGACGGGCGTGTTTTTTCACGATTATATTCCAGAAATTCCGAAGCAGATGCAAAGGTGACTGCTTCCAGCCCGATGGATGCCAGCAGGTCCTCTATAGCAATACGAATTGATGCATCATCATCAATGACAAAGACGATTGGTTTTGTGCCATGTTCGCTCATGATCTTATCCTTTGACGGCGGGTAGAGTGAATTTCATTTCAGTACCGTGGCCAGACGTTGAAGAAACATTGATCTGGCCGCCATTGGCCTCAATGATAGAGCGGCAAATGGTGAGGCCAAGGCCGAAGCCGCCTGCTTTTGTCGTGTAAAATGCATCAAAAAGTTGCTCTTGTGCGTCTTGTGACAAGCCGGTGCCATTATCTTTGATGGTCACGGATAAAAAACGCTGATTTTCTTGCGCTACCATAATTTCCAGCAGTTTTTGTTCGGGATTGTGCTGTGCAATCGCTTCCAGCGCATTGAGAATGAGATTGCCCAATACTTGCTGAATTTGGATTTTATCCGCATAGGCTAAGCTAAGATTTTGCGGCAGCGACAATTCTGTTTCAATTTTGAGATTATCGATTTCGCGTTGCGAAAGGCTGACAATTTCTACAATTGATTGGTTTAAATCAAAGATTGTTTTCTTGGTTTCTTCGCCGCGTGCCAGTGAGCGCATCCGTTGTAGCACTTCGCTGGCGCGATGGGCTTCATCGGCAATGCGCTCGACGGCAGCTTGGGCTTTTTCGACATTGGGAGGATCAAATGAAAGCCAGCGATTGCAGGCATTGGCACTGGTGGCAATGGCTGCAAGCGGCTGATTGATCTCATGGGCAATGGAAGCTGTCAGCTGGCCAAGTGTTGTCACACGTGCAAGACGCAGCAAATGCTCGCGCGTTTTATGGGCTGTAGCTTGCGCAGAAACAACCAGCAGGCCTAAATAAGTGGTGATGATAATGGCGATAATACTGATGACTGTATTGATTAAACCCACTTCAAAATCACCGGATCTGGTGAGATAGAAGCTGATAATCGTCAAAAAAACACAAGCCCATGCAAACCAGATCACGGTGCGGCGCGACAACAGACGTACCGCAATCAATATGATGCAAATATGAAAGCTGGCCGCTGCTATAGCGTAATCGGTGACAGTGTCGAAGACAAAAATGCCAAGCATAACTGTAATCAAAATCAACACCGTCAATGAAGCTTGGCTGACGCGTAAGCGGCTTTGTAAAAAGTCTTTCATTGAAATGGCCTGACATAAATTTGCATAGGAAATAGAAGATTTTAGTCTGAAGCATTCATCCATTTTGGATCGGTAATATACCAGCGAACGGAGGTAATCATAGGCTCAAGGCTTAATCGACCGATAATATGTTCTAATTTACGTTCATTCTTTTTGGCGGAATGAATGACGGAACTAACCTCAACACGGTTGGAATCTTCAATATTTTTGCTTTCCAGCCGGTGAATATGCAGCTCGTCACCAAGATCACGCAGCAATAAGGCCCGCACATGGGCTTCATAATCACCATGGCATACAATGCTTATACCGTAATTATAACCGTTTTCTGCGGCAATGTGGTCTTGTGGTTCTAGCAAATTGACAATCGGTCGCAGCAAAGCATTGACCGCAATGATGAAAAAGCTGGCGATCATGGCATGAAAGAAGAAGCCGGCGCCACACATGACGCCAACTGCTGCCGAGCACCACAGCGTTGCAGCGGTGTTGAGGCCGCGCACATTCATGCCTTCTTTAAAGATAATACCGGCACCTAAAAAGCCGATACCGGAAACCACTTGCGCTGCCACGCGTGTCGGGCTTGCATCATTGGGAACAAGGGATGCAAAAAGTACAAAACTTGCAGCACCCACAGCCACTAATGTGTTGGTGCGTAAGCCTGCCATACGTTGACGCCATTGGCGTTCGATTCCGATGATGCCGCCAAGCAGAAACGCGCCTGCAAGGCATAGAGCTGCATGAAGCAGATTATCTGCGGGTGCCAGATAGGTCATGAAATGCCTGCCTTGGAGCGGCCTTGTGCATCAATGCCCGTGCCGCTCTGTTATATCATGATTGAAAATAAAGTGCCTATGGCTCATAGGCTGAAAGCATTGGTTTCAGCAGCAATAACGAAGCCAAGCATGATGAGCATGGCAATATAAGCGCAAAAACTAATGATATAATCGCGCAGTTTTGGGCTGTTTGCGCGCACTGGCTGCGGACGGTTGACGGATAAAGTGCGATTGTTGTGATGGGAAATAGCGAAATGATTGTTCATGATAGTCTCCTCAGCCGGTAGGCTGTGGGAGACAGGCAGACCGGCTTAAGTTTGTTTTTGTAAGGCTTGTTGACTGCAACTCGAAGGGTCGCCAGGCATTGTTTGTCCTTAAGCTAGTGGTTTGAATGTGAAGATGTTTGATCTTCATATATTTTGGTCAGCATCATCATTGGATGTGACAATTGATAAAGCGGCATTAGCAAGAACGGATTGATAAATCCAGCATAGTGATGAATATGCATTGATATATATCGTATATGGTCGATATACTTTGGTATATTGAAGCTGAATTATAAGTAATTTTGAAAAATATACCAAGGTATAGCTTTGATGAACTTAATACAGTTTTTAATTTACAGTGTAAAATGTCAATAAGCCGACAGAAAAATTGATGATTGTTTTAAAAAAGATAAGATTGAATGGAAATTCAGTTTTATTTTGTTTTAATCATTCATCTACCTGTACTTGAAAAAGGTAGGCTTATCATGGCTTTTACTGATCCTGCGAGCAGGGTAAACAAAACACATTACTCAGGCACGTCATCACAAACACTGCAACCGGCATGGTCGATCAAATTGCGTACCGGCAAAGGGCAGGCTGGCCGGAAGACCTCAAGAGGCTGGTCGCGCTATGAGCGCTTATCACTGGTGACGGTGCTTTTGCTCAGTGGCGTGATGTTTGCTGTAACAGCCGGTTTGCATTGGTGGAATTACGATCTCGAAACACGCAGTTCATCCACATCGGGCAGCCATTCCAGCTTTTATAAAGACACGGACAGCAATGAATCTTCTGACGAAGAGGCCGATCAGGGCGCTGAATAAATAATCAATCAACGTGCAAGTTAATCACGGGTGCAGCATTTGTTTGCGCCTGAAAGAGGTTCTTGTCTTTTCATATTAACTTCAAGGAAGAAACCGATGAAAACACAGACAGCGAGTAGCGCCGTTCTTTTCGAAGGTGTTAAGTCTATTCACAATGGTCGTTGGCTGCGTGTGAGCAGCGACAAGAAAGAAACACTTGATTTCATCTTAAAGAAAACAGGTGCTGATTTTCGTCATGCTGGGAATAAATCCGCGACTGCGCAGAATAAATTCAGCTATTTGCCGATTACATTCATTGATACATCAGCAAGTGACAGCACATCGGCATCGGCATTTAATGCCGTGCGGGTGATATTTGCGATCAGCGATGATGTAGTTGTGTCATTGGAGCCGCAACAAGTACCTGCTGCGATGGAGCTTGCCTTGCAGCGCATGAACAGTGACGGACGCGATAGCGAAGATCCATTTGAGATTGTTGTCGATATTTTTCAAGCCATTGCCGATCGTACTGACTACATCATCGGCCAACTTAACGACATGACCGAACAGGTGATGATTGAAACCAACGCCATTTTGAAAAGTCTGGAAGTTAAAAGCCGTGACTTTGGTGTGACTGATATCGCTTCAACCCAATTGGATTTGGGCGATATGGAAGAATTGCTTTCTCACTGCATGGAAAGCCAGATGGTGTTAGTGGGTGCTGTGCGCCATATGCGTGCACGCATCTCAACCGAGCGTAGCGACGTTCGCGTGTTTTATGATACGCTCATTCAAGATATTGAAGCCATCGAAGAACATGTTGAATTTGTTCATGATCGTGTGCGTTTTTTGCAGCAGATTAACAATATGGCGCTCAATGTGAAGCAAAACCAGATTGTTAAAGTGTTCTCCGTGGTTACGGCTGTATTTCTGCCATCTATGATGGTGACGACTTATTACAGCATGAACTTTGAATATATGCCGATCTTGGAATGGCAATATGGCGAACCACTGGTGATGATCCTGACATTCCTGTTTGCGCTGATGCCGCTGTTTTACATTAAACATCGTGGCTGGCTGCGTTGATTTTCACGCATCTCTGACAGAAAAATTTCCCAAAATTCAAAAATTAAAGAGGCTTCAAATGGCTTACACGCATACACCAAACCAACACTCCTTGGGTAAACATTCGGGCGCTGCGGACAATCGCGGTCTGACATGGAGTTCCAAACTGACCATGAACGGCATTATTGCCGAAGGCGTCAATGAACGCGAACAGGCAATCCGTCAGATCAATGCTGCGCGTCCACGAACTGCCCGCATCGAGCGCGAAATTATCTGGGCAGTTGTGGTACTTTATAGCGCTATTATCGCAACCTTTGCGGGTCTTCATCTCTATGGTCATTTTGCGCTTGGTTGAAGCAGGCACGAAACAAAAATAAAGAAATAGCTGAGGCGCATTTATGCGCAATTGCATCAAAAGCGTGAGCAATTGATATGAATTATTTTGTAAATCCAACGGTCAGTCAATCTGATAAGAAAAAACCGCAAAAAGGTTGGATCCGTCTAAAATCCCATAACAGGAAAGCGCTTTCCGAAGTGCAGCAGATTTATGGTGTCGATCTTGAACAGGAAGTCACCCATGCTGTCGAAGAAAACAGTTTTGTTTTATTACCGGTTGAAATGCCGGTATTGATAGGGGAGCATTTTCGCTCGGTGCGTTTTTTGATGGCGCTGAGCTCTGATGTATTGATCACATTGGAGCCGGAAAGCGGCATTGCACCAATTGATGATGTGGAAGCGCGGGTGAAATTGTCATCAGAAGAAATCAGCAGCAAAGATATGGTGTTGATGCTGATTGAAACCCTGATTGATACAACCCATGAAACGGTTAATCATATTTCGCTGGCGCTGGATAATCTGGCACAGGAAGCTTTGGCAACCAGTGGCGGCTTTGATCTTCAGGGGCGACAGGTCGGCGTTGCAGATATTGCCGATACGGCGATCGGCTTGGGGGAAGCGGAAGAGCTGATTGCCCATACAGTTGAAGGTCAGTTGATGCTGGCGCGTGCGGTACGCTGGGTGCGCCGCACCATGAAAGCTGATTATACCGACACATCAATCATTTTGTCGGATATTCAGGGCAGCCGTCGTCATGCACAATTCCAGCACGCCAAAGTGCGCAATGTTCAGCAATCTTTGATGACAACACTGGATTTGAAGCAAAACCAGATCATCAAAATCTTTACGATTGTTACGGCTGTTTTCACGCCGCCAACTTTGATTGCCGCTTATTACGGGCAGAATTTCGCCTATATGCCGGAGCTTGGTTTCGCATGGGGTGAATGGACAGTTATGGCCGCTACGGCCTTCTTTGCACTGGTGCCGATGCTCTATATCAAAAAGAAGGGCTGGCTGAGATGACCGCAAAACTTATCACCAACGGGGCATGGACACGTATATTTGTGTCCAATGCCAATGATTTGGCACAAGCTGAGCGTTTGACCGGCATTGATCTGCGCCCGCATGCCAATCAGCCATTATTCATGCCCGCAATTTTAAAAGTGGCCTATTGGCGCTCAGGCAAAATTGAATTGGCCGATCTCATCATTGCCAATGACGGTAAAAACCTGATCACGGTGGAGACCGGTGATGGCTTACCGTTTTTAAATGATCTGGGTGATCGTTTGCGCCGTCAAAATCTCAATAAGCAAGAGCAAACGGCCGTTTTTTACGTGGCCATTCAAGCCGCTTATGATGCTGCCACGCAAATTCTTGATGAGGTGGAAACGCATTTTGACGATATCCGTTTGTCGGTACGCCATATGCAATTAAGCCTAGATCAGGTGAATTCGCATGGCGTGAGCGATCTACCTGAACTTGATGATAAACTGACCACCATCGCACAGGCACTTTCACATGTGGCACACGCATTTGGGCAATTAGTGCAATGCGCACGCATTTTACGTCGTGAAGCAAAATATAGCGATGAAATCAGTCGCCAGAATATGGATGATCTGATTGCTGATGGTGAATCTTCGTTGCGCCGCGTGCAGTTTGTTGTCGACAGGCAACGCTTTCACGCTCGTCAAACCGCGCAAGTTGTAGCGACGAGTGATTTGAACGTCATCAAGATATTTACGATTTTGTGGACGGTGTTCTTGCCCGGTACAGCACTCGTCAACTGGTATGGCCAAAACTTTCAAACCATGCCGGAATTGAGCTGGTACTGGTCGACATGGATCCAGATTTTCGGCGTTTTGATCCTGACGATTATTCCGATTATGGCAACCAAAATGAGTGGGCAGTTACGCTGATATAAACATGGTTGCAACAGGAGGGCATGGATTAATATGCCCTCCTTTTTTAATTGCAGCATTTTAAGGAATGTGGTGCAGCCATTCTTTTGTGGAGAATTTTTCTTCTGCCAGTATTTCAGCTTCGGCAAATTCTTCCGGTGTAATGGTGCCTTTGACGCCGCCATTCATGGCAACAAATGTTTCAATCATCCGATCAATCACTGCACGACGAGGTAAGCCTGTTTGGCTGCGCACCGGATCAACGCGTTTGACCGCGCTTGTGGTGCCTTTGTCGGAAAGTTTTTCACGGCCGATGCGTAAAACCTTTACCATCTTATCGGCATCCATATCATAGGCCATTGTTGCATGATGCAGAACCGTGCCGCCGGCATAACGCTTTTGTGCTGCGCCGCCAATTTTGCCCTTGGAGCTCGAAATATCATTGAGTGGTTTATAGAAGGCATCAACACCAAGTGAATTCAGTGCTTTTAACACCCAGTCATCAAGGAAAGCGTAAGAGTCGGCAAAGCTCATATCGCGCACCAGATCACCCGGCGCATAAAGCGAATAGGTGATGGTGTTGCCCGGCTCCACAAACATTGCGCCACCACCAGTTACACGGCGCACGGTTTCGACGCCCAATTCTTTTGTGGCTTCCATGTCCACTTCATTGCGTAAGGATTGAAATGCGCCAATAATGATCGAAGGGCGCTCCCACTCCCAAAAACGTAAAAGAGGGGCGCGGCGGCCCGCTGCCACTTCACGTGCAAGCACTTCGTCCAACGCTACATGCATAGCGGGTGACAAAGCCGGAATGTCGATGATTTGCCATTCAAAATCGCGCCATGTTTTGGTAACACCAAGTGCGCGACGAACTGCAATCGCAACGGCTTCAGGGCTAAAGCCGATCATCATTGCATCTTCACGCAAACCCTTTCGTACCGCTTCAGCAATTTCTTCAGCGGATGCGGTAACGGTTAATCCGTTCAGCGCATCACGAATGTCATCCAGTGCCTCTGCAGGTTCAAGGAAAAAATCACCAGCAACCTGTACTTCATGCAACCTGTTGTCCCGAACTTCCAAATCGATGACAACCATTTTGCCGCCGTGGACTTTATATTCACCATGCATAGTTTTGGCACCTTATCAGTGAGGTATAATAAGTGGGGATATTGCCTCATGTTTAGCTTATTATTGGTCACGAATACACCATAAATATTTGAAAAAAAGACTATTATTGCCAATCCAAATTGTTTTATCCTCTCAGTCAATTGAGAGGAATTGGATGTGATTACAGACTTTGATAAGGTGATTGACCGCCGCAAGAGCAGTTCAGTCAAATGGTCAAGCGCATATAACATGTTGTCGCCGGACGAGGCCGCGGCCCGTCCGCTGCCAATGTGGGTGGCAGATATGGATTTTCGTTCTCCTCCGGTGGTGTTGGAAGCGCTGGAAAAAGCTGTCCGTGATACTATTTTTGGTTATCGTCTGCGCAGTCAGAGCTATGATGAAGCCATTTGCGGTTGGCAAAAACGTCGCTTTGGCTGGGATGTGCAGCCGGAATGGCTGGTGCAAACGCCAGGTGTGGTAACAGCGCTTAACATGCTGATCCAGACATTCACGAATGAAGGCGATGATATTCTGGTTCAGCCACCCGTTTACGGGCATTTTTTCAGTACTGTGCGTGAAAATGGCCGTCAGATTACTGAAGCACCTTTAACCGAAAATGACGCATCTTATAGTTTTGATCCTGATGTGTTTGAAGCTGTCATCACACCGGCAACTAAAATTTTCATTCTTTGCAATCCGCATAATCCAACCGGCAATGTCTGGTCAGAAAATGACTTGCGCCTGATGGGCGACATTTGTTTGAAGCATAATATTTTGGTAATTTCCGATGAAATCCATCAGGATTTGATCTTGAACGGAGGTGTTAAACATATTCCCTTCGCATCTTTGGGCGAGGAGTTTGCACAAAATTCGATTATATGTACTGCGCCAAGTAAAACCTTCAATATGGCGGGGATGCACTGCTCCAATCTTTTTATCGCCAATAAATCCAAGAGAGAATTGTTTAAACGTACATTAGAACGGACAGGATTAAACGCCGTCAATACGCTTGGAGCAATTGCCTGTGAGGCAGCTTATCGTGGTGGTGAGGATTGGCTGGAGGCGTTGCTGACATATATTCGTGGCAATAGGCAGCATTTTTCATCCATAGTGCAGCAGTTTTTTCCGCAGCTTAAAGTTTTTAATAATGATGCTCTTTATATGGTATGGATGGATTGCCGCGGGCTTAATTTGACGGTGGAGGAACTGGAAAAGTTCTTTCTGACCAAGGCGCGGGTCTGGTTTGACCGTGGCCCAAAATTTGGTGAAAAAGGGCATGGCTTCATGCGGGTTAATCTCGGTTGTCCGCGCGCGACTGTTGATGAAGCCTTGGCAAGAATGAAACAAGCTTTGTTAAATAAGGTTTAAAAGACCTATCATCTGAGATGACTGGCATCAGTGAAAGCTTGAACAAAAATTGCCGGTCAGAGGGATTGTATCATTGTGCAAAATAATACGCTTAATTTCTACAATGCTAATGCTGCTGCATATGCTGCTGACGGCCAGTCACCAAACCCCAAATTGTCGATCTTCTTTGATAAATGCAAAAAGGGTGGCCATGTTTTGGAAATGGGAACGGGTTCTGGTGTGGATGCGCGGGCTATTATCGATGCTGGGTTTCAACTCGATGCGACTGATGGTTCCTGCGAACTTGCAGTGATTGCATCGCGTTTTATCGGACAACCTGTTCGTCAAATGATGTTTAATGAGCTGGATGCAATTGAAACCTATGATGGAATTTATGCCTGTGCAGCGTTAACGCATGCGCCGCGCAATCAACTTGGGGTTATCATTCAAAAAATCCATAAAGCACTTAAAAATGGTGGGGTTGTTTGGGCTAGTTTTAAAACCGGTGGTGCTGAGGGCAGTGATGCTCTGGGAAGGTTTTATAATTATTTATCAGTTCCCGATTTGCTGGATATTTGGCAAAAAAATGCTGCGTGGTCTCAAATCAATTTGGATCAATGGCAGGGCAGCGCTTATGATAAAAAAACAACAGAATGGGCAGCAATTATTGCCGTACGGTGACGCATTTTTGTTGTGGGCATAAAAAACGCCACTGTTAAAGTGGCGTTTTAGTTTTTTAAAAGCTTGATAAATTAGTTCAGGCCAAGTTTGCCACGCAAAGTGGAGAGATATTCGTTCGAATTCTTTTCCTACAAGCCATATTCAATGCAGTCGCAGCTTTCAATATCATCGGGTCGCATACTTTGGTGCCCATCTCAATTTTAATCCGTGTTTCATCCCTGTTTTCAGGTTTGTTGACGCTGACATAATAAAACAAAACACCGGCTGCAAATGGTTCCAAATTCCGGTTTCAAGGAAACTGCAAGGCCTAGGAAAGCGACAAGAGGAGCGTGATGGTTTTCACTTTGCAGGAAAATTTCCAAAAGGAAAAAGACAGATTCCAATCCTTTACGGATTACGGCAAAAAATACCATGCCGATCAGCCCCCTCAGCTTGCAGAGCGACTGGCCAATGTTTGATCAATGGAATGTTGCAATTCACTCTTGATGTCTTTCAATAAATTTAACGCTTATCAACTCAACCGGAATGATTGCTAAGTTCGTAAAATCTGAATAAAGACGGTTCTATGTTTCACTCTGGGAATTTGTCATGAAAGCGAAAATCACAGCATCTGTAAGTGCAGCTTTGGTGTTCATTCCGCTTATGAGTTGCATTTCTTTTGCTGATCAACAGCGCGATCAGGTTTACAATACATCCCGAAATCAGTTGGGACTGATCAAATATTGTACTGAAAATGAGCATCTGCCAGCTGAAGCTGTGACCGCCTTTCAAAAAATGGTGGCCGTTCTTCCCGTTGCATCCGACAAAAGCTTGAGCGATAAATACGAAGCTGAAGGTGCTCAAGGCAATGGTTACGACGGGGCGCAGATAGTTTCAATCAAAGACATTGCAACGGCAATGGGCTCTGATAACGACACTTATTGTTCGCAATATAAATCCTTAATAAATCAGTGATTTTTTAAAGTTTGTCACTGTTCGCTCAAGCTGGAATGCTCACCTGAAACCTTCAATCCTTGAAGAATACCAATATTTGAAGCTGGATTAAAATTGGATATTTCCTTTCATCAGGCATCGGTATGTTTTGCAAACAGGCAGGTGATTTCACCTTTGACCTTGCGCCTGACGGAAAGACGTATTGGTATTATCGGGCTTAATGGTTCAGGTAAAAGTACCTTTTCGCGTATGATCAATGGTTTGGTGCTGCCGAGCAGTGGCCAAGTGATAACAAATACATATGACACTAAACAGGATGTAACCAAAGTTCGAGAATGTGTCGGATATGTTTTCCAAAATCCCGCTAATCAGATCGTCTTGCCGTTGATTAAAGATGATATCGCGCTTGGTTTAAAGGCAAGGCGCATTAATAAAAGCGAAATTGATCAGGCTGTTAGTCATATTCTGCAAAGAATTGGCATTGAACATTTGGCAGAACGGCGAGCACATGAATTATCAGGTGGTGAAGTCCAACTGGCTGCTTTGGCTTCAGTGCTGGTTACGCAACCCGATATTGTGATTTTGGATGAGCCGACCAATCAGCTTGATCTGAAAAATCGCAATATGGTTGAGCGCGCTATTGAAGATCTCCCGGAAGATGTCATCGTCGTTACGCATGATTTATCATTGCTTAAAGGATTTGAGCGTGTCCTCCTTTTTCATCAAGGAAAGATTGTTGCTGATGGATTGGCGGACACTGTGATTGCAACCTATCTGAAAATTGCCAATGACTAATTTTGCAGCTCAACGGCCGGTGCAGGGGCATAGGCTTTTATATAAACTGCCCGCTTCATATAAGTTGCTGTTTTTATTTGCATTAAGCATCCTGCTTTTTGCCACGAATTCGCTTGTTGTCTTGTCAGTGACTGCAGGTATAATTTTTGTAACAGCCATTATAATGTGTCGTATTGCCTTTAAGCAATGGATACAAACTTGGGTGCTGTTGCTGACTATTGCGGTTGTTGTCCTTTGGACGGCTTATGCAGTGGGAACGCAAGCCGCTCTCATCGTTTTATTGCGGCTTGCCACTTTAAGCTTGTTTGCAACGATAGTGACAGTGACTACCAGCATTGGACAGTTTATTGATACAATCACCCGATTTGCGCGCCCTTTAGAGCGGACAGGGATGGTCAATGCCCGTGACATCGGTTTGGCGATTGGATTAGTCATACGTTTTGTGCCCGATGTGCAGGAAAGATATCGCGCTGTTGCCGAAGCCCATCGTGCGCGCGGTTTAAAATTGCGCCTTTCAACAATCATTGTACCTATGGTTATCGGTACGTTGCAGAGTGCAGAAGATATCGCCGATGCCATTGATGCCCGTAATATTCGGGGCAATAAAGAAAATATGCAAGGAACGGAACATGCAAACTAAATCACTGGTCATGATTGCACTTTTCACAGCGATTATTGTGGTATTGGGCTTCATTCCGCCCATTATGCTGGCTTTTATTCCTGTGCCGATCCATGCACAAAGTTTAGGTGTTTTGCTCGCAGGTGTTGCTTTAGGCGCACGGGGTGGAACTTTATCCGTGCTTTTATTAATTGCGCTTGTGGCTATCGGACTGCCCGTCTTGTCAGGTGGGCGGGGTGGACTAGCTGTCTTTTTCAGTCCGACAGCCGGCTATCTGATCGGATTTTTACCAGCAGCATTTTTGACCGGCTGGATTGCTGGCAAAATTACTTTAACATCTAAAAGCAATTGGCAAATTTTTGCAGGATTGATGGCTGCTGCAACCGTTGGTATGATAATTGACCATGTTTTTGGTGTGGCTTGGCTGATTGCTTATACGGGATTAAGTCCAAGAGATGCCGTGATCGGTGATCTTATTTTTGTACCAGGTGACCTGATCAAAGCCGCTATTGCTGCTTATATCGGTCAGTTTATTTTCCAAAATTTTGGCCGCCGTTTGATTAATTAAATGTCCTTGCGTCGGATATGGAAAATTCAACTTTATTTCAGCTTTATCAAGGGTGGTGCTTGCTACTAAAATATATAACTGATTATTGTTAAATTTTATGATCAGTTTCCAAATGATGATAACAAATCAAAATGCATAAAAGCTTGGCAATCGGGTGCGATTTTTTGTGTTTTGCTTCGTTAATGAGGGTGCTTACGGATCGTGGGCATTTTAATAAATCAAAGAAAGTCATTCCTTATGTATCTTGGTCTTGATCTGGGAACTTCGGCGATTAAAGCTTTGCTTATCCGTGACGATCAGTCGGTAATTGCTTCTGCTACAGCTGAATTGTCTGTTTCACGTCCCGTCGCTGGCTGGGCGGAGCAGAATCCAAAGGATTGGTGTAGGGCGACCGAAATGGCGCTGGAATCCCTTAGAAAATCTCATGGCCGAGAATTGGCTATGGTACAGGGTATCGGTTTGTCGGGGCAAATGCATGGCGCAGTGCTGTTGGATGCTGATGACGACATATTGCGCCCGGCAATTTTGTGGAATGATACGAGAAGCCATGTTCAAGCCGCTAAATTGGATGCAAATCCGCAATTCCGCGACATTACCGGCAATATTGTTTTTCCAGGCTTTACCGCACCAAAATTGGCTTGGGTGAAAGAGAACGAGCCCGAGATTTTTGCCAAAATCCGCAAAGTATTGCTGCCTAAAGATTATTTGCGTCTCTGGCTGA
Organism: Paenochrobactrum sp. BZR 201-1; assembly: GCF_044987585.2. NCBI lineage: Bacteria > Pseudomonadati > Pseudomonadota > Alphaproteobacteria > Hyphomicrobiales > Brucellaceae > Paenochrobactrum > Paenochrobactrum sp. BZR 201-1. The sequence goes on from NZ_JBJDRZ020000021.1 coordinate 83,620, forward strand.
CCGGTGAATATATATCCGATATGTCGGATGCCTCCGGCACTGCATGGTTTAATACCGCGCAACGTCAATGGTCAAAAGAACTACTTGCAAGCACTGACATGGATATCACCCAAATGCCTTCATTGGTTGAGGGAACTGATCAGGCAGGGCGCTTGCGTGCGGATGTGGCGGCATCATTGGGCTTGCCTGCCGGCGTGATTGTTGCAGGGGGCGGCGGTGATAATGCTGTTTCTGCTTGTGGTGTTGGTACGGTTAATGCCAATGGCGCGTTTATTTCGCTCGGTACATCCGGCGTTTTATTTGCATCCAATGATCGGTATCGTCCAAATGCTGATAGTGCCGTTCATAGTTTTTGTCATGCACTGCCACACACTTGGCATCAGATGGGCGTCATTTTGTCGGCAGCAGATTCATTAAATTGGTTTGCTAAAATCAATGAGAAAAAAGCCGCTGAATTGACTGCTGAATTGGGCGAAGAGCTAAAAGCGCCGAAAAATGTCCGTTTTCTGCCCTACCTGTCAGGTGAGCGCACACCGCATAATGATGCTTTGGTGCGCGGTAATTTTATGGGGCTTTCACATGATAATGGCCGTGCTGATCTCACACAAGCCATCCTTGAAGGCGTAGCTTTTGCTGTTCGCGATAGCTTTGAAGCTTTGCGGTCATCTGGTACAATTATTCAAACCGCCACTGCAATCGGCGGAGGTTCGCGCTCGCATTACTGGCTTGCATCCATTGCTACGGCTTTAGATATTCCGCTCGAAATACCCCAAGACGGCGATTATGGCGCTGCATTTGGAGCTGCACGTCTCGGCATGATTGCAGCCCATAAGCTTGATCCGCTTGCTGTCTGTACGTCACCATTAATTGGACGGATTGTTGAACCGGTGGCCGGTCTGAGACATGCTTATGAAGATGCATATCAGCATTATCGTGCCATATATCCGGCAATCAAACATCTTTCTGCCTGAGATTGAGCGCTAAAAGTCTGATTTTTTAAGAAATCAGACTTTTAGCTGTTTGAGCAAGGCTCTGCTTTAAGCTGCTCCGGCAGTTTTAGCCTCGTCGATGCGCACCATATGACCGGGGCTGACTTCCTGATAAATACGGGCAGGCGGTATGTAGCTTAACGGACGGATCGGGCTGCGGATTTCATCATTACTGACCGGACGGCGCAAATGGCGGCGGGCTGGGTCAGGAACAGGCACTGCCGACATCAGCTTGCGGGTATACGAATGTTGCGGATTGGAGAACACACTTTCACGCGGGCCGATTTCAACAATTTCACCTAGATACATCACTGCCACACGGTGGCTGACGCGCTCGACAACAGCCATATCATGGCTGATGAAAAGATAAGAAAGACCAAGTTTTTCTTGCAAATCAAGCAGCAGATTGACCACTTGCGCTTTGATGGAAACATCCAGAGCCGAAACAGATTCATCGGCAATAATTATGCTTGGATCAAGCGTTAGAGCACGCGCGATTGAAATACGCTGGCGCTGGCCGCCTGAAAATTCGTGCGGATAACGGCGCAGCATATCGGCCGACAACCCCACCTGTTCCATCAAGTTGGCAGCTTTATCGCGAGCCTGCTGACGGGTGCCAAGACCATGGGCGATGAAAGGCTCAGTGAGCGCAGATGCAATGGACATACGCGGATTGAGACTTGCAAAAGGATCCTGAAAGATCATCTGAACTTTACGACGCATGGCCGTCAGCTCATTCTTGTGCATGGTTCGTACATTTTTGCCGCCAAGCAAGATTTCACCTTCACGACTGTCGGTGAGGCGCATGATCGAGCGTCCGATAGTGGATTTTCCGCAACCGGATTCACCAACCAGTGCCAATGTTTCGCCTTTGAAAAGGTCAAAGGATACATTTTCAACCGCGTGAACAGCACCGGTGTTACGACCCAGCCAGCCGCCGGTGACATCAAAACGGGTCACAAGATTACGCACTTGCAAAATCGGAGCGGTCATATCAACCGGCGCATCGAGTGATATTTCTTCACCCGCGATACCGGTTTCTTTGTCGACAATGCCAAAACGTTGCGGGTATGGATGTCCGGCCATTGAGCCCATACGCGGCACAGCTGCAAGAAGTGCACGGGTGTAGGGATTTTCCTGATGATCGAAAATCCGGGCGGTGGAGCCACTTTCAACTGCATTGCCGCGGAACATGACAACGGTGCGGTCAGATACTTCAGCAACAACACCCATATCATGCGTAATAAAGAGCACGGCCATATGCTCTTCTTCCTGAAGCGTTTTAATCAAATCCAGAATTTGTCCCTGAATTGTTACATCCAGTGCGGTGGTCGGCTCATCGGCAATCAGCAATTTCGGATTGGAAGCAAGCGCCATGGCAATCATCACGCGCTGGCGCATACCGCCGGAAAATTCATGCGGATAGGACGCAAGACGCTGTGCCGCATTGGGGATGCGTACTTTTTCAAGCAATCGGATAGTTTCGGAGCGCACATCTGCCGGTGACATTTCCCGATGTGCTGTCAGTGCTTCGCCGATCTGGCGACCAACGGTGAAAACCGGATTGAGCGAGGTCATCGGCTCCTGAAAGATCATTGCCATTTCAGTGCCTCGAAGTTTACGCATTTCACTTTCCTCAAGGCCGATTAGCTCGCGGCCATTGAGTTTGATCGAACCTGAAAGTCGTGTTCCTTTACGGGATAACAGTCCCATAACGGAAAGTGAGGTGACACTTTTTCCGGAGCCGGATTCACCAACAACTGCAACTGTTTCGCCGGGAAAGACATCGAAAGAAATACCGTGCAAGACTTCTTTCCATTCGCCATCTACTAAGAAGGACGTTTTAAGATCACGGATTGAAAGTACAGGTTTGGTATGGCTGGTCATTTTCTTTTCTCTCGTCTTACATGACAGGACGCTTGCGCGACTTTCAGGTAAATTATTGCACATTATTCGAGTACAATGGCTCCGCCATAAGTGCCGCGTCGCGTAATGGCTGCTTTCACTTTGTCATCGGGCGTGTAGAGCGCCGCACTGACGCGGCCAATACTGCCTGCAGGCACAACTTGAACTTTGTGGCCACGTTTTTTCAGTGCCTCAATCGTTGCTTCCGGAAGGTCTGCTTCGACAACCACACCACCCGGTTCGCGCGAGCGTGGATAAAAACTTGAAGGCATATGGGTTGAGTGGAACATCGGCGCATCAAGCGCTGCTTTTAAATCCATATTGCCGTGAACATAACGCAGGAAGAACAGTAATTGCCACTGATCCTGCTGATCACCGCCCGGAGTGCCGAAGCTCAAGCGGCGGCCATCTTCATGCCAGCCAAGGCTTGGTGACAGCGTTGTGCGCGGACGACGACCGGGAACAAGCGATGTTGGGAGGCCTTCTTCCAGCCAGAACATTTGTGCACGTGAGTTAAGGCAGAAGCCCAGACCCGGAATAGTCGGTGAGCTTTGCAACCAGCCGCCTGACGGCGTGGCTGAAACCATGTTGCCCCAGCGGTCGATCACATCCAGATGCACGGTATCGCCGCTTGGTGTGCGGCGCAAATGCGCCATTGTTGGCTCATAAACCGCTCCGGCCGGACGGCTCAATCTGTCAAACAGATCAAGCATACGCGCACGCTGTTCTTCAAAGCCTGTTGGTGTGCCCGGATTAAGGTCGTTGTCGGCTTTGTCACCAATTAAGGCACGACGTGCATCGACATAAGCAGGTTCCAGCATTTCTTTAATCGGAACAGATGAACCTGCCGGATCACCATAATAGGTATCACGATCTGCGAAAGCCAATTTCTCGGCTTCCAGAACCAGATGGGCAAACTCATCACTAAGCGGATCAAGCGAGGATAAATCATAACCGGCTAGAAGCGACAGGGTTTGCAGTAAAACAGGGCCTTGTCCCCATGCGTCGGTTTTGGCAATTGTCCAGCCATTATAGGTAAAGGTGAGCGGCTCTTCATAGGAAGCGCTGTAACCGGCCATATCCTGTGCTGTTAACACGCCGTGATGGGTTGCGCCACTGGCATCCATCGCTTGCATTTCAGCACAAAATTCACCAATGCGTTCTGCAATAAAGCCGCGGTAAAAAATATCACGTGCCGCATCAATGCGGGCTTCACGGGTATCGCCTTTTGCCTCTTCAATAACGCGCTGCCATGTTGCTGCGAGTTCCGGATTGCAAAAAAGGCTGCCCTTTGCGGGTGCTTCACCATCCGGCAACCAGAGGTGCGCTGAACCCTGCCAATATTTACGGAAGAAGTCTGCAAGACCTGCAATCGTATCAACAGCGCGATCAAGGATCGGATGACCTTCACCGGCAAGCTTGATCGCAGGCTTCAAGACATCGGCAAGCTCCATAGTGCCGTGGTCACGCAGCATCAGCATCCAGCCGTCAAATGCGCCGGGAATAACAGTTGCCAACAGGCCATCACCGGGAATGAGTTCGAGCCCTTCTTTTTTGTAATGCTCGATAGTTGCACCAGCAGGAACAGGGGCTTGTGCACATAAAATTTGGGCTTTGCCGTCTTTCCACAAAATGGCAGGCAGATCACCACCGGGGCCGTTCAGATGCGGTTCAACCACTTGCAGGACAAAACCGGCTGTGACGGCAGCGTCAAAAGCATTACCACCGCGTTTAAGTATGTCAGCACCCGCTTGGGTTGCCAGATTATGGGTGGAGGCAATCGCGCCTTTCATCGTATTTCTCCTCTCGCATCATCTGATAACCTTTTTAAGGCTTGGATGCGGATTTATGTCATTTCCTGTGAACTGCGCTTGTTTTATGCAATTCAAACAAGCGCAGCTAAATAGCTGATAATTTTAGCTGTTATCACGCGGATCAAGTGCATCACGCAATCCGTCACCCAAAAGGTTGAAACCCATCACGACCAAGAAAATTGCCAGTCCCGGCCAAACGGCCATATAGGGGGCCTGTGTCATAAAATTCTTGGCTGTTGCAAGCATTGAACCCCAGCTTGGAGCAGGCGCTTGCTGACCAAGACCAAGGAAAGACAATGATGCTTCCGCAATAATGGCTGATGCAATGGTCAGTGTGGCTTGCACGAGGACAGGGGCGAAAATATTAGGCAAAATATAGCGTGCCATAATACGCAAATGGCTTAGACCAATGGCGCGGGCTGCATCAACATATTCTTCTGTTTTGACCGACATGGCTTGTCCGCGGGTGAGGCGAATGAAAACCGGCATGGCAGACACACCAATCGCAATCATTGCATTGGTGAGGCTTGGCCCCATAAAGGCTGCCAGTGCAATAGCCATGATGAGAAACGGCATTGCAAGCAATGCATCAGTTACACGCGCGATCACCTGATCTGTCCAGCCACCAAAATAGCCGGCCAGCATACCAAGCGGCAATCCAAGTGCCACCGCAATCATGACAGAGATGACACCGGCCTGAAGAGAAGCGCCTGCACCGTAAATCATACGTGAAAATATATCACGTCCCAGTTCATCGGTACCAAGCCAATGAGCAGCAGATGGTGGCTGACGGATGGCAGTCCAGCTTGTCAATGTCGGATCGGCAAGCGGAAACAACGGGCCGAGGATTGCAACCAAAATAAAGAACAGGACAACAATTCCACCGAGCACTGCACTGCGGTTGGATTTAAATTTTGCCCAGACGCGGCTTTTGTTGCGCGGCTCAGGGGCTGCGGCAGTATTAACGGCAGTGGTCACAGGCTGGCCCTCATGCGCGGATTAAGAACAAAATAAAGTAGATCGGCGAGAAGATTGATAAGAATAAACGATGTCGCCGTTACCAATACGACCCCTTGCACAACTGCGTAATCGCGATTGAAGACAGCATCTACGATCATCTTACCAAAACCCGGAATAGTGAAAATCTGTTCGGTGAGAACAGCACCTGCCAGCAATTCACCAAACATGACCGCTGAAAGCGTAATGATTGGCAGCAATGCATTGCGGAAAGCATGTTGCAGGATGACAATCCTTTCACGCAAACCTTTAGCGCGCGCTGTACGTACATAATCTTGTTGTAAAACACTTAACATTGCAGAACGTGTATGACGCATCAATGAACCCGCAATTGCGGTGCCAAGCACAAAGGCTGGCATCAGCGTTGTTTGCAGACTGCGCCACGGATCATTGAATGGCGTTTCATAACCGGAAGCAGGCAACCAGCCCAAATTAACGGAAACAAGCAGGATTAGCATGATGCCGAGCCAGAAATTAGGAACAGAAAGACCGGAAAGCGCAACGAAATTTGCCAGATAATCCCAGACGGTGCCTTTTTTGACAGCTGAAATGACACCAGCCGGAATACCGCAAATGATTGCAAAAAACATTGCCATTACAGCAAGCTGGATTGTGACAGGAAGTTTTTGCGCAATCAGCTCTGTAACCGGCAGACCGGTGCGTAGGGATGTGCCGAGATCGCCGTGTAAAACATCTTTGAGCCAATAAATATATTGCCAGATCAGCGGATCATTCATGCGGTATTTTTCGCGCAAGAATGCAATTGTCTCTGCGTCACGGCTTTCACCAGCCATCACGAGGATCGGGTCACCCGGCAAAAGCTTTTGCAGCATGAACACGAAAATTGAGATCAAAAAAAGCGTTGGTATTGCTACCAGAAGACGGTTGAGGAAATAGCGCAGCATTGTGTTGCGTCTCCTTGGTTAAAGCTCTGCCCGATGTGTTTAGCATCGGGCAGAGTAGTCTATTAATTGGTGACATTACGCAGACGGATAATACCGTCAGCATAAGGTACGAAGCCTTCAATACCTTTACGCAAAGTATAGAAATACTTGATGTGGTAGAGGTATAATAACGGCAGATCATGCTGCAAGATTTCGGTGGTCTTGTCATAAAGTTCTTTACGAACTTTCGGATCGGGTTCTGCACGTGCCTGATCAAGTAGTTTGTCGACTTCCGCGTTATAATATTTCACGTCATTGTTGGAGCCGGTTTTATGCACAAACGAATGGATGTTGGCATCTGGATCGATACGGCCTGACCAGCCTTGCAACGACATTTCGAAATTACCAACGGCATTTTCAGAAAGCATGGTTGCAAATTCAGTAGCGCGTAACGAGATGTTGAAACCTGCTTCCGCGGCCATTGCTTGAATGACCTGAGCACGCTGTTGCGAAACAGGATCGTTACCAGTGCTCATCTCAATATTGACCGGCAATTCAACGCCAGCTTCAGCGAGAAGTTGCTTGGCTTTTTCAACATCACGGGCAGGAACAGGGAATTTTTCATTATAATAAGTCGAACCGGGTGTTGCCCACTGGTTGCCCGGAACATACAGCCCCTCAAACACGACCTGATTGAGTGCTTCACGGTCAATTGCCAATGAAAGTGCCTGACGCACCAAAGGATTGGAACCTAAAGGTTTTTCGGCTTTCGGGCCATTGCCGACATTAATCATAATGCCTTGATAGCCGATATTTGGCACTTCAAACAATTGCAAACGATCATCGGTGCGGATAGCTGGCACGTCGGACGGAGCGGTACGCTCTACAATGTCGAGATCACCTGCACGCACATTCGCCAGGCGAACAGTGGTGTCAGGGATTGGCATCAAAATGACGCGGTCATAGTGGTATTTGTCAGCCTCCCAATATTCCGGGAATTTTTCCAATACGATACGATCACCCTCAACACGGCTGACAAAAGAATAAGGGCCTGTGCAAACAGGTTTCTGGCCAAAATTTTCGCCCGCTGCATCGGCTGCATCCGGTGAATACATCCGTCCCGCATGATGCGCAAGCTGGGCAATCAGGGTGACATCGGGAGATTTCAAAGTGATGGTGAGTTCATGTTCACCGGTTGCTTCCACTTTTTCAATGGATGCTAATTCAGCTTTACGATTGGAAAGCTCAAAATTCATGTTGCGTTCAAGAACGCGGCGCGCAGAATCTGCATTAAATGGGGTTTTGTCGTGATGGAGAACACCTTGACGCAATTGTAAAATTAACTGGCGCCCATCATCAGACCATTTCCACTCGGTTGCGAGTTCAGGAATGATCTGCATATTTTCATCTGTGTTAAACAAACGATTGCAAAGCGGCTCATAAACAATCGAGGAAACGAAGGTACGCGAACGTACTGGATCAAGAGAATCCGGATCCTCATTGAGACCGATACGAATATCCTTCGCGGAGGCAGTGCCAGCTGAAACAACCGTGGCGAGCAATGCAGCTATAAAAGCTTTGCGGGTCATGGTATTCTCCTTGTTTAATCATAAATTTATGAGCAGGACTAAAAAAGCCGTGTTCACCCATGAAGGGTATGATGAGGGTATAACTTCTGTGCAGATTCTTAAATATAAACAAGATGTTTAGAAGAAACATCGGCAGATAACGCTGGATTATATTGAGCCACGTATCATGAACGAGCGCTATAAACACTTTTAGTTTTTTCGGATTTTGAGGATGTCCATCCTTATTTATACTTATTTCCTCCTCGGATCGCTCTTAATTGGAGAGCGATGAGCATGGCAGCTCTTCACAAAAAGAGGCTAAGTTATAGAATCGAATTCTGCAATTAATACCAAAGTTGAATCAATAAGGTCATATGAAATTACAAATTTTGTGCGCATATGGAAATATGATTGATTTATAATACGCGTTAATATCGTAATTATTTCTTATTTTATCACGGTCATTCAAGTTCGATGATTTTTGCTTTCTCATAAATAATCGGACGCACTAAAATTTTGTACATATCTGCATCAAATAAAGTATTTTGCGGCAAACTGTAATTTTTTAAGGAAATACGAGATCGATAACTGCCATAGTAACGCCAGTTATGAAGGATGTGATATTGTTTCAAACGACCAAAAGTTTCTTTTAGCGCTATAGCGCCTTTATATGGCCAAGCGGCAATTCTATATGCGTCCAGTGCCATGCGCGCACGTGCATTATGGTTTTCGATATCCTCTTTTCCGCAACATGCTCCATGACATTTATGGATCATTGCACGAAAACACGGGCGGTTTTTAACATGAGGTTCAATACCTAGAATACTTAGACATAAACCGTGTTGATCAGCAATATCGCGCAAACGTTGTTTTGCGGCATTTTTATTTTTGAACAGTCCGAAATGATCAATTGAAGGAATATAATTCAAATCATTTGTGTAAATAATATTGAAGCCGCTTTCATCAAAAATAATGGAACATGTATCTCTTGTTTTGCGCAGTTTTCGATTAAATAATGGTTTTTGCTCTTTAATCATTTGCGCTTCTAACAGCAGAGCGCTGATCTCCCCGGCGGTTGAAATGTAGCTGATCCGGGATGTTTGTTTAAGCAGACGAGCTTCTTTTGTGCAGCGTAAGTGTGAAAGAAGTCTTGCTCTGATATTAATACTTTTGCCGATATAAAGTGGATAATTATAATCGTCTGAATGGAAAGTATAAACGCCTGGCGCTTTTGGTGATGAAACGACCTGCTCGCGCAAAGCGATGGGATAATTATATAACGCATCGTTTTTTTGATTTTGTTGTGCTGGCAGGTGATGGGAGTACATTGGCAGAATGCTTATCGCTCGTTTGATCTATTTAAATGATCGTTAAAATAAGACGCAAATATGGCTAAACTGTCATTCTGTCTAATTAAGCGGTTTATATATCAATATGCCATTCAGGCTTAAAATGAATGACCTCTGATAGCGCTTCATCACGAAGCGCTATCAGATAATTTAGGGTGTTGTGCTGTCAGCAGATTTTTTTGTTCATTTAAATCGGCGATTTCAGCTTCAAGTGACGAAATTTTTTTATTAATTTCCTCTATATTCTCTTCGATATTGGTATAATGTTCTTTGATAATTATTTTTGCTTCTGCTTTATTGGACGCGTTTGGCGTATCTCCGTGCAGTGGTTTGTTGGCCGTCTCGGTCATAAAAAATGCAGTGATTAAGCCAATAAGGGCGGCTACCATTAAATAATAAGCCGGCATATAGAGATTTTGGGTCGTTTCAACCAACCAAGCTGCTACAGTTGGTGTCAGACCGGCAACAATAATCGATATATTAAAAGCGGTGGCCAACGCACTATAGCGAATACGGGCAGGGAACATGGCAGGCAAGGTTGAAGCCATGACACCCGTCAAACAATTAAGCGTGACTGCTAATAAAAGAAGCCCGGTAAAAATAAGAACAATTTCGCGGCTGGCAATCAATTTGAATGCGGGTATGGCCAGAACCAACAATCCGATACTGCCGATAAGAATAAATGGTTTGCGCCCGAAACGGTCACTCAAAAAGCCAACAACCGGCTGGACAAACAGCATGCCAATCATAACGACGATAATAATTAATACGCCGTGGTCTTCGGAATAACCTAAACTTTGTGACAGATAAGTCGGCATATAAGTCAGCAACATATAATAAGTAATATTGGTAACTAAGACGAGACCGACACAAACACACAGTGCGCCCCAATATTCACGGAGAATTTCTGAAATTGAAACCATCGGACGATTTTCAACGGCGTCACGGTCTTCTTTTTCCATACGTGCCAGGTGCTCGGTAAATGCTGGCGTTTCCTCTGCCGCATGTCGTAAATAAAGTCCGATCAAGCCGAGTGGTGCGGCTAACATGAATGGTATCCGCCAGCCCCAATCTAAAAACGTATCCTCTCCCAGAATGGAGGAAAGGAAAACAACCACGCCCGCGCCCAAAACAAAGCCTGCAATTGAACCGAAATCGAGCCAGCTGCCAAGAAAGCCCCGCCTTCTATCGGGAGCATATTCTGATACAAATATCGCTGCACCAGTATATTCGCCGCCCACTGAAAAACCTTGGATGAGTTTACAGATGAGCAATAGAATTGGTGCCCAGATACCAATTGTATCATGTGAAGGTATCAAGCCGATACAAAAAGTACTGGCTGCCATGATGATGATGGTTATAGAAAGTACTTTTTGACGACCGAAACGATCGCCCATAATGCCGAAAAAGACACCACCTAAAGGACGAACTAAAAACGGAACAGAGAAGGTGGCAAGTGCTGCGATCGTTTGTATGCCGGGATCTGCATCAGGAAAGAAAACTTTTCCTAAAGCATAAGCAACAAAACCATAAACCCCAAAATCAAACCACTCCATAGCATTACCCAGAGCGGCAGCTGTAATCGCTTTTTTGAGCTTTACATTGTCGATAACTGTAATGTCTTTAATTCTAAGTGGTGTGTTTGGAGATGTATCGTCGACAGCTTCATTCTGTGCCATATGTCATCGTCCTTTTGAAAGGCAGCAAGGCATGATACCTGTAAAAATAACCACCAATAAAAGGTGATTTTTTTACCTGCATCAACAATATGTCAATATGTAAGAAAATCCAGTTTCGTGAAAATTGCAAGATGAAAATATCTCAACTGATCTGAATTATATTTATAAATAAGTAAATCCTCCTTGATAAGAGAATTTAATATAGATATTTATTTATTTATCCTAACGGTTTTCATATTTAAACTCAGGTGGTTTTTCCAAGTGATTTTGGTTGTAGCTACAGAGTTATACCATTCCTTGTCTTCTTCAAAATAATTAATCAAAATATATTTTGGTAAAAAAATTACATAATGATCATCAATACCTAAAAAATCAACTGAAGATAAAATATAGTTAGTTAATTATTCATTGTAAGAGTCGAATTATTACTTAAAAAATATGTTGGTTCTGGCACGACAAACATTTTTGCTATGGTCGTTGTGACGATCGGAACACCAGCAGCTGTCATGATTGTTGTGGTCGTTGCCAAGACAATCGGAATACAGTGCATTTTTAAACTCGCTTAAAAATTATCTCTTTATGCGATTTTCTGTACTATATAAACGCCATTTTTCCTGAATTTACTTTAAAAATACTGTAAAATGGTATTTAACCCTTCTTGTTTAAAGTAAACATTTGAACCACCCCGAGTTTACCGGATTGTTTAGCTCCAAGTAGAGTGGATATTATGGAATATAAAAAGACAACAAAACCTTATCCGCCCGAACTTCGTGAGCGTGCTGTTCGCATGTTTGTTGAGCAGCGTCATGAATATACGAGTGAA
>NZ_JBJDRZ020000022.1:0-6520 GCF_044987585.2 Paenochrobactrum sp. BZR 201-1
GGCTTTCTATCAGAATATGAAAATATGTAATAAAGCTGCATAAGCGTCGAACAAATTGCGCGCCGCAAAATCCAGTGCGGCTCAATACCTGCCTTACGACAAACTTCGCCAATTGGCGTACTATCGGCTTGTTACAGAACAAACGCAATTTATGCGTCTAAAATTTACCGACATTGATGGAACTCTCCTTCTCCCGTAAAGGGGATTATAAATGGAAAATTCCAGCTGAAAATGGTCCGATTTTAAGGAAGCATCTCACATATCGACGCGCAAGACCGGTGATGAAACCTGATAAGCCCAGACGTGGGCTGGTTTACAAAGCGAATTCTGAAGAAGGTTCCTTCACAAAACGCGAGGCTACAGTAACAATGCGTCCGCATTTACGTTCTGCCATGCCATCAATTACACTAGTTATCAGCTCAATCGGGGCTAGCATCATTAAGTCTATTGTGCGCAGCCAATCATCATTGCTCCATTTACGAAATTCACGTTTGGTCCGTGGCCACCCTCCATTATGGATCAAAATATTAGATCACTGCAATTATTCAGGATTTCGATACGTCTTTCACGTTGCCCCAAATCCGCTAGGCCTCAAATCCGCTGGAATGTAACTGACTTTAGCATCGCAATTGTTCTGAAGTGCGGTGTTTGATTTTTTAAGCTTGTCTTCTGTGCGTGTCACCAGCACAATTTCAACTCCTTCTGCGGCAAGAATTTTAGCATAAGCAAAGCCTATGTCTTCACCGCCACCACAAAACGGTGTTGTGATTATTGATGAGCGGCTTCGTCCAGCTCTTCGCAGGATAATTCAACAATAGCAGGTCATCGGCCAGACGCTCTTCCAGCGCTTCAAGGTTATGAGGATGCAGGCGGGTCATCATTATGTCGGTCAATAAAATTTGGTTACGCAGGATTTAGTTCAGAGCCATGATTTGCGTGAAATTTAGGAATGCTTGCTACCAGTTCTTTGGTGTAATCATGGGCAGGATATCTAAAAACGGTTTCAACCGGCCCTTGCTCGACTTCAATTCCATTTTGCATGACCGAAACCGTGTCAGCGATCTGGCTCACAACGGCCAGATCATGAGAAACGAATATATAAGTCAGTCCGAATTCATGTTGTAATTGGGTTAAAAGTGTCAGAATACGGGCTTGTACTGTCACATCCAATGCAGACACAGCTTCATCAAGAACAACAACTTCCGGCTGTAAAATCAACGCACGGGCAATAGCAACGCGCTGACGTTGTCCCCTGGAAAGTGGGCGCGGGTGGCGATGAAGAACGTCGGTTGGTAAACCGACGCGGGTAATCATTTCATGCACACGTTCAGCTCGTTCCTTAGCAGATAAGGGATCAAAATTGAGTAATGGTTCTTCAACAATCTTGAAGATTGTCTGACGCGGATCAAGGGAACTATTAGGGTTTTGATAGACCAACTGCACCTTGCGTCGAAACTGGCGTAATGGTTCGCCACTAAGATTTGATACACTCATGCCACTGATAGCGATGTTTCCAGATGTAGCAGTTTCAAAACCTGTGACCATGCGGATTGTGGTTGTTTTACCGCTGCCGGATTCACCAACAATGGCATGTGTTGTCCCACGCGCGACACGAAAGGACAGGTTTGCCACAGCTTGCAAGCCTTCTGGATGGCCTGCAAGCGGAAAAGTTTTATTTAAATTATTAACGACAACCACGTCATCTGTTGGGGTAATCTTTGCGAGACGGGGTACATCCCGCTTCCTGCCAGTAAATGAAGGTGCATCACTTAGCAGCTTTTTAGTGTAATTATTTTGCGGCGCGTTCAGTATGTCTGCGGTTCTCCCGACTTCAATAACGCGCCCCCCTTGCATGACGACAATAGCATCAGCACGGGCAGCAACACCTAAATCATGAGTGATAAGTAAAACGGATGCATTTGTTTCTTGTTTTAAAGCATCGATGAGATCAAGGATGCGTTTTTGCACAGTGAAATCAAGCGCACTCGTAGGCTCATCAGCTATAATCAACTCGGGCTTTAAAGCGATTGCCATTGCAATAAGAACCCACTGACGCATTCCACCGGAGAGCTGGTGCGGGTATTGATTATAACGCAGTTCAGGAGACGGCAATCCAACTTTTTCAAGTAGTTCCAGAACTATTTCTTTGATCTTTTTTCGGCCCATCGCCAATCGGTGAAGCACTAAAATTTCACTCAACTGCGATCCAATAGTGCGAATAGGATTAAGTGAAGTAACCGGGTCTTGCGATATAAGACCAATGCGTGACCCGCGTAAAACGTCCAATTGTTTGTCTGACCAATGTGCAATATTCTGACCGTTGACCAGAATTTGACCATCATCAATCTGTCCGCCGGTCAGCAACCCGATAATGGCTTGCGCTTTGGTTGTTTTACCGGAGCCCGACTCGCCGACAATGGCAAGTGTTTCGCCGTGATTCAAGCTAAACGAAATACCGTTGACAACGCGCTTTGCTTTCGCCGCCTTACCATAAGAAATACTTAGTTCTTTGATATCTAATATTGGTAAGGCGTGATCAGCATCGAACTTAACTGATAAATTAGTTTTCATAGCTGTTCCCGCACGGATTTGCTGATCTGATTTGCAGCCAAAACGACCAATACGATGATTAATCCGGGTGCGGCTGTCAGCCACCATGCCGTTGCTATGTAATTGCGCCCTTCGGCCACCAACAATCCCCATTCGGGTGTTGGTGGCGGCGGACCGTAGCCAAGGAAGCTCAAGGTTGAGAGCTGAAGAATAGCCGAGCCGAATTGTAATGCCGAAAAGGCGATAACGGATGTAAGGGAATTTGGAAGAATATGACGCCAAAGAACCTTTGAGAATGTGCCTCCACTACCAATGGCTGCTTCAATATAATCACTGCTTCGCACTCTGATAACTTCAGAACGCATAAGACGTGCAAATGCAGCCACCGATGCTACACCCACGGCAATGGATGCGTTGAACGTTCCAAAACCGAGCAAGATAATAATGCTCAAGGCAAGCAGAAGGCTTGGTATAGACAAAAGCACGTCAACTATTCGCATAGAAATCGTATCTACAACTCCGCCCATTGAACCGGCGAACAAGCCGAATGCGGTGCCGACTATAAGCCCGACTAATGTTGCGATGAATGCACCACTCAGTGAATGCACCGCCCCATAGATAATTCGTGAATATTGATCGCGGCCAAGCGTGTCAGTGCCGAAATAGTTGGTCAAACTCGGCGCTTTTAACTGCTGTCCGGGCTTACTTGTTACAGCATCATGCGTAGCAAAAAAATCCGGAAAAACGGCGCAAAGAATAACAATGAGCAAAATGGCATAAGAAAGCCATGTTGAAAGGCTGGTTGTTTTTACTGCATCAAAGAAAGAGCGTATTTTTTGTGAAAGGGCTGATCCGGTTGATGTGCCGGCGTATGTTTCTTTAGCTATTCCCATATCAGGCCGCCTTTGTATCTTTGCGCAGCCTTGGATCAAGCAGCGGATAAAGTAGGTCAACAATGAGGTTGATGCTGACAAATGTTGCAGCAGACAGCAGGACAACGGCTTGCAAAACAGCCACGTCAAGTGTTGCAACTGCGGATTCAGTTATGCGGCCAATACCGTTCAAACCAAAGACGGTTTCGGTAACAACGGCGCCAGCCAGCAATTCGCCGAACAGCATGCCGCAGATGGTAAGCACCGGAAATGATGCATTGGTAATGACATGTCTCCAAAAGACCCAATTTAGTGAGGCGCCTTTTGCGCGTGCGACCACAACGAAGGGACGTGTCATAACATCATCAATGTTACGCATCAGGATTTGCGTGATAGGTGCACTGACGGGAACAGCAAGTGTTGCGATTGGCAGAATTAAGCCGATCCATGGGCCGGGATTAATCACTGGTACCAGGCGGAAGCGAAAAGAAAATATTTGTATAAGCATAATGCCAAGCCAAAAGACAGGAATGGCAATAAAAAGCGACGGCAACATTGTAATGGCACGGCGAAGCCATGCGAAAGGTGAAAAATAGGATAGAAAAGACAGTGCGAGACTGAATATTAACGCAAAAAGAAAACCTAAGCCTGCCAGCCTGAAGGTTGCCAGAATATTGTCCCCAATCAACGCTGTCACCTTAACACCAGCATGGATGGAGTATCCGAAATCTCCCGTCAATGTGTTCGTAAGAGCCGTAAAATAACGTTGGAGGGGCGGATTGTCCGAGCCATAAATTTGGCGGATTTCGGCAAGCTGTTCAGGGGAAAGCGCAAAGTCTCCCCCCATATATTTAATAAGCACCGCGTCCCCGGGCATCATTTGCAATAGCAAAAAAGATAGGGTGAACGCAGCCCACAACACAACAAGTGCTTGGCTCAATCTCGATAGGATATATTTAGAATGGGACAAGTGGATTAAGCCTGAAGTTGTATTGATATTTCAAATAATTACTTGCGATCAAGAGACACGCTATAAAATAGCGGGCGACCTACTACATCAAAGGCAATGTCTTTTACGTATGGAGCGCCTGCGAAAGATTGCGGTTCTTCGAAAAGCGGGATAACGTAAGCCTGTTCAATCAGATACTTTTGAGCATCCTGCGTATGGTCCAGACGTTTGGCAGTATTCGGCTCAGAGGCGATTGCATCAAGAATTGCGTTGAGCTTCGCGTCGACAAATTCTGTTCCTAAACCTTTGCCACCTTGTTGGCGTAACTGGTCACGTGTTGTCGGATAATACTGACTTTTTAAAACTTCCGGATCAGCACGCTCTACCTTGGTTGGAACTAACGGGGTAACTTCAGGATTCAGGTCATCTTTTGTACGGGTACCGGCTTCGCCGGCCAGAAGTTTCAGCTCGACACCAACATTTTGCCATTGCTGTGCCAATAGTTGCAGGGTTTCTTTGCTACGTGCATAATTGAGCGAGTCATAAACGCCAAGTGAAAGTCTTTTGCCTTCCTTCTCACGAATACCGTCGGCTCCGGTTTTCCAACCTGCTTCATCCAGCAATTTTTTGGCCAAGTCTGGATCGAAGACCAATTCGCTGCTGAGATCAATAAAACCTTCAGAAACCGAAGAAAGCGGGGAGCGTGCTTTCGGATAGTTCTCTGTGAACAATGTATCAATGATTTCTTGGCTATTGGTAGCGTGTAACAAAGCTTGGCGTACTTTACGATCTGCTACGAGTGCTTTGCTTGGTCGGAAGGCAACAGCATGTGTCGTTCCGCGGGTTTGTGCTCCATAAACCGTATAACCGGCGGCCTTTACCTGTGCCTCATCATAGGAATGAACCTGACGAATGAAATCACCTTGCTGGGATAGAAGTGAGCCAATGCGCACACCATCTTCCGGGACAGTCAGAATAGTAATGCCATCAAGCTTAGCACGACCTTGATGAGACAGTTTTACAGGTGCCCAGTTATAATCTTTTCGTGCTGCTAGCTGGATTTCAGTGCCGAGTTTTTCACTCGCTACAACGAAAGGTCCTGAACCGATAATATTGGGTGCTTGACCGAATTCATCTGCTGAAAGAGCACGTGTTGCAGGTGAAACAATGCCCGATGTCGGCGTGGCGGTAGCCTGTAGGAAACCCGGTGGTGATGCCTTGAAATAGAATTTTACTGTTTTAGCGTCAACCACTTCACTACGTTCATAGTTGCTGATTGCTTCGGAAATGGTTTGCTTGCGATCGATATTTCCCAGACCATATACATCGAAGTTGGCAGCAATTGCTTTTGCATCGACCGGTGAACCGTCTGAGAATGTTATGCCGTCCCGTAAGTGGAATGTATATTCTGTCACATCGGAATTAATCTCCCAACTTTCTGCAAGCCATGGTTCGATTTCAAGTGTTCGCGGATTTTGATAAGTCAGTTTATCCGTAATTTGATTGAGCCCCCCCATTTGGATAAAAACTTGCCGCTGGCGGATAAAGGCTGGTATGGGGTTGCTTTTCCAAATAAATGAGAGTTCCGCCTGCAGCAGTTTCTTCTTGTGCGTAAGAGGATACCGTATTCAGGTTAATTGCCGTGATTGCATAAATTGCAACTGCAGCCAGAAGAAAATGGCGACGTTTAAATTTTGACAACAATGATAAGCCCCTATCATTAAATAACAGATGTTAGATCGGCACTTATCCGAACTTGTTGTGAGCTTATTGTTGTCTGGGACTATGAGTAAGTTGCGTTCATTTTCTTTTTTTATCGAACGTTGGAATATTTATAAGCCGCAGTTGGGGTAATTATAATATAATTCCTAACTGTATTTTTCCCTGAAATATTTGGTTTGTTGGTAATGATAACCAGCCAGCTGCGATGAAGTGCCTAGTCGAGTGTATAGCGAGCTATCTCTAAGGACTTTCCGAATCCTTGTTCGTGGGGCCATTTCAATTGAAGTTTTTTAATGACATAGGATTCTAATAGAATATTGATGCCTATGATGTGGAGCTGATCAAACAATTGTCTTTATTGAGTGTTTTTATTGATTTTTAGGTTTTGACAGTAGAGAGGCTTATTATGAGCGATCTTTTCTGGCTT
>NZ_JBJDRZ020000023.1:0-97256 GCF_044987585.2 Paenochrobactrum sp. BZR 201-1
TAAGGGTGAAACGGTCTATCCGATCTGGCTGCAATCCGGCGGCAATGTGCGCCTACGATTCGGTGTTGAACGTTATTATGTGCCCGAAGGTGAAGGTTTGGCGATTGAAGGCGAACTGAGCGAGAATAATATCACAGCTATTCTCGCGGTTTCCAAAGAAGGTATCGCGCAAATCAAAGCTCTGCAAAATAAAGGAGCGAAAATGTATCAGGAACCACTTTATTAAGAGTTTTCTGTAAAATTTTGAATTTATTGATTAAATATATACGATCTTTGCATTTTTAGTGCATGTAAATATGTGCTATTTATAAAATGCTCATGGGGTTTTGTTAAACATATTTTCTTGAATGTCGAATGTGGCGATTCCGCAACAGTTTTTTTCAATAAATTATACTAAGCATAGTTGAAGGCAATTTGCCCCTATGCCGCCACAAAGCGGGATAAAGTTTATTCAATGATGTTCTGTGACGGTTCGTCCACGCAGAACGCAGTGGTTTAAATCTGGATGGTAAGATCAAGTGACATTAACATGCCTTATTCTGCCCTCCGAAAGTCGTAGTGTCGCCGAGAAGTCGGATTATGATTTCTGCTTAGTGCCGCTTACGTCTTTGACCAATGGGATTGAAAGAAGTTGACTGCAATGACTTTGAAAAATTTTGCATTCCCAATAAAGAGCCATCTTTACGGCTCTGTGCTGGGCTTGGCTTTATTAAGTATTGCGGCCGGCACACAGAGCGGCTTTGCTTTTGATGTTCAGGAAAAGCCAAAATCCAACAATCCGTTTGAAGTTTTTTTCTCTGCCTATAAAAGTGGTCACAAAGATGAAGCCGTAAAGGCACTTCGTTATGCTGCCGAGCAAGGTCATCCGGGGGCGAACTGGAAGCTGGCGCGTATGTATGCTGACGGTGACGGCGTTCCGGAAGATGATTTTACCGCGTATCAGATTTTTGAAAAAATCGTTCGTGATGGTGTCGATCCGGGCTCCCAAAATGAATCCTATGTCGCTGATGCATTAACCGCACTTGCCGGTTACGTCCGTCGCGGCATTCCGGGGACGCATGTAAAATCTAATTTGCCATTGGCGCGTGATCTCTATGTTCAGGCAGCCTCAAGCTTTGGTGATCCCTCCGCACAATACGAGCTTGGCAAAATGCTGTTGAATGGTGAGGGAGGTGAACGTAACGCAGTGCAGGCTGCACGCTGGTTCCAGCTTTCAGCGCAAAAAGGCCATGCCAGTGCGCAAGCCATGTTCGGCAATATGCTGTTTCAGGCAGGAAAAACCGTGCAGGGCCTTGCTATGTTGACGGTGGCTTTTGAACATTGTGATATGCAGGATAAAGCATGGATCCGCGAAATGCAGGAGCAAGCGTTTTCCTTGGCAGGTGAAGCAGACCGTCGCAATGCTGTTGCCTTGGCTGGACGATGGGGACGGGGCGATCAGATCAGACTGATGGCCGAGAGCAACTAATCAACCAATAAAAAAAGCGCTCACAACCGAGCGCTCTTAGAGCATGTCTCCCAAAAGTGGGCACCGGTTTTGGGATAAAGACATGCGTAAAAACAGAACGCTAGAGCGAGCACAGTGGATACGATTAAGTGCGACACGCTCTAAGTCGTGAAATCAACAAATTTTAGAATGAATTTTTCAGCGTGATGACGACCGGCACATGGTCGGATGGTTTTTCCCAACCACGTGTATGTTTCTCAATATTAACAGTTTCCAAAAGATCAGCAGCTTCCGGTGAAAGCATCAGGTGATCGATGCGGATGCCATTATTTTTCTGCCATGCACCAGCTTGATAATCCCAGAAGGAATAGGATTTGTCTGCATCTGTGGTGGCGCGGAAGGCATCACTGAAGCCTAAATTTTCAAGCTCGCGAAACAAAACACGTGATGAGCGCAGGAAGAGTGCGTCATTAACCCAAGCGGCAGGCGTTTCAGCGTCTTTAGTTTCAGGAATGATATTATAATCACCTGCCAGAATAAGTGGTTCCTCAAGTGCTAAATGCTCTTGTGCCCAATTGTTCAACCGCCGCATCCATGAAAGCTTATAGGGGTATTTTTGCGTGTCCACCGGATTACCGTTTGGCAAATAAAGCGAGACAACACGCAAAACACCTTTATCCGTCGAGAATTGTGCCTGAATGAAACGTGATTGCTCGTCACTATCATCGCCGGGCAGGCCGCGTATGACTTCATCCGGTGTTTTCTTGGAGAGAATAGCGACGCCATTAAAGCCTTTTTGACCATGGGTTTCCACATGATAGCCGAGCGCCTCAATCTCCAGCCGCGGAAACAAGTCATCGACCGATTTTATTTCCTGCAAACAGGCAATATCGGGTGATGATTCTTCCAGCCAGTGCAGAAGATTGTCGATACGGGCTTTAACGCCGTTAATATTCCATGTCGCGATTTTCATGGAAACAGGAATAGAGAATTGTGAGAGGAACGGCAAGCGCTATAGGGGAAATGGAAGCGCTTGCCACAGATAAATCCGCTTGCCAGCAAGTCGTGCATTGTATGATCAGATTGAGAAACTGGTGCCACAACCGCATGAGCTGGTGGCATTCGGGTTTTGGATGTGGAAAGATTGCCCCATCAGATCATCGACGAAATCAATCACCGAACCTTCCAGATACGGAAAAGAGATTGCATCAATCAGCACCTTGGCTCCGGCTTTTTCAATGACCAGATCGTCGTCTTCCTGATCATTCACCAGTTCATATTTATATGAAAAACCGGTGCAGCCACCCCCCTCGACAGAAACGCGCAGGGCTGACTTATCAGGCTCGCTGCTGAGAATTTTAGCGATCCGCTTGGCGGCTGAATCTGATACGGATATATCCGTCATGGTTTGCTCCGGATAAAAATCTGCGTCTATTATCATAATATCGCAGCACCTTTTGTGTCATATCTATGATAGCTAAGAATTGACCGCCTTGGTGTCAATGGTGGTTTATCAAACTTTGCAAGACAAAAACGAAGTTATGCTATAGAAAACGGCATGATGATTTGAGGCAGGCAACCAGCACAGTGATGGAACACAGACGATAAAATGAACAGTTTGGACGGAATTGGTTTTGGCTATCGGGAGCGGGCGGTTTATGCCGCTGATCCGGCAAAAAGCCTTGGGCGTTTGGTGCCTGAAGCCGCCAGCCCGACGCGCACGCCTTATCAGCGCGATCGTGACCGCATCATTCACTCCAACGCGTTTCGCCGTTTGAAGCATAAGACACAAGTTTTTATTGCGCATGAGGGCGACCATTACCGCACCCGTTTGACCCACACTATTGAAGTGGCGCAAATTGCCAGAGCTTTGGCGCGCGCCTTGCGGCTGGATGAAGATTTGGCTGAAGCGGTGGCTTTGGTACATGATTTCGGTCACACACCATTCGGCCATACCGGCGAAGATACGCTCAATGAACGAATGAAGGATTATGGTGGTTTTGATCATAATGCACAGTCCTTGCGCATCGTGACCAAGCTGGAGCAGCGCTATGCAGAATTTGACGGCCTTAATCTTAGCTGGGAAACGCTTGAAGGGCTGGTTAAGCATAACGGGCCTTTAACCGGCATTTATGCCGTTGAAGAAATCGTACCGCAACCGGTTCTCGATTTTAACGCAAAATATGATTTGCGGCTGGGTAGTTTTGCAAGCCTTGAAGCGCAATGTGCCGCGATTGCCGATGACATTGCCTATAATGCCCACGACATTGATGATGGTTTACGGGCAGGGCTGTTATCGCTTGATGGTTTGCAAGATGTCAGGTTAACAAGAGATTTGATTGCGACTGTGCGGGCAAAGTACCCCCGTCTCGATGATACGCGCACGGGTTATGAGTTGGTGCGTCGACAGATCACCGTAATGGTCGAAACTGTAATTATGGAAGCACAGCGCCGCATTGAGGCATTGCAACCACAATCCATTGATGATGTGCGCAATCACTCTTCGGCCTTGGTCGGCTTTTCGCCGGAGATGTTTGAGCAGGAGCGGGAGCTCAAGCGCTATTTGTTCAAAAATCTTTATTTCCATGAAAGTGTCGTCCGACGACGACGGATCGCAGACAAAGTGGTTCAGAACTTGTTTGATCTATATCAGGCAAAACCTGAAATGATGCCGCAAGAATGGCAAGCTAAAATGGAAACTTTGGATTTATCGGCAAAAGCACGTCACATAGCCGACTTCATCTCTGGTATGACTGACAATTATGCTTTGCGTGAGCATCGACGATTGTTTGACCAAACAGATGAATTGGCTTAATCGGGCGGAAAAGATTTTAAGCGCGATCGATAAGAATTAGCAAAAGCTTGCTTGTTGCTTTGGGAATTTTATGCATGAGAGGTTGCTTGAAAAGATGAGAGCCTCTGCGAAACAGGACAGATCATGAATATCTTTACAGATTTCGATGAACGTATCAAAAAAACGCTGCAAGACATTGATCTTAAAGCAAAAGATGGTGGTGAATTAGACCTTTCCCGTGTCGGAGTGGAGCCGCCGCGCGATGCGAGCCACGGTGATATTGCCACTAATGCGGCTATGGTCTTATCTAAAGCGGTTGGTGAAAATCCACGTGCATTGGCGGAGAAAATTGGTCGGGCGTTACAAAAGGATGCCGATGTTGAGTCGGTCGATGTTGCAGGTCCGGGCTTTATCAATCTGCGTTTGAAACCGGCTTACTGGCAGCGTGGCATTAATACGATGCTTGCTTCCGGTACCGATTACGGCCGCTCGAAGCTGGGAGAGGGTCGCAAAGTCAATGTGGAATATGTGTCTGCCAATCCGACCGGCCCTATGCATGTCGGCCATTGCCGTGGTGCGGTTGTTGGTGATGTGCTTGCCAATCTTTTGTCCTTTAGCGGCTATGATGTAACAAAAGAATATTACATTAATGATGCCGGTGCACAGATTGATGTTGTCGCCAAATCTGTGATGTTGCGTTACCGCGAAGCGCTTGGCGAAGATATTGGCGAAATTCCTTCTGGTCTTTATCCGGGCGATTATCTGGTGCCGGTTGGCAAAGCGCTGACTGAGGAATTTGGCAGCAAGCTTCTGGAAATGCCGGAAGATGAGCGTCTTGAGATTTTGAAAGAGCGAACCATCAAGGCAATGATGGATATGATCCGTGCGGATCTTGAAGCGCTCAATGTGCATCATGATCTCTTCTTCTCGGAAAAGACGCTGCATGCCAATCATGCACAGGCAATCCGCTCGACTATCAATGATCTGACCATGAAAGGCCATGTCTATAAGGGCAAGTTGCCTCCGCCAAAAGGCCAGTTGCCGGATGATTGGGAAGATCGTGAACAGACATTGTTCCGCTCTACCGAAGTGGGTGACGATATCGACCGCGCCTTGATGAAGTCTGACGGTTCATTTACCTATTTTGCTGCTGACGTTGCTTATTTTAAAGATAAGTATGATCGCGGCTTTGACGAAATGATCTATGTGCTTGGTGCCGATCATGGCGGCTATGTCAAACGTTTGGAAGCTGTTGCACGCGCCGTATCGGATGGCAAAGCAAAACTGACTGTTCTGCTCTGTCAGATGGTCAAGCTGTTGCGTAATGGTGAGCCGGTCCGCATGTCGAAGCGTGCGGGCGAGTTTATTACACTGCGTGATGTGGTGGATGAGGTCGGTCGTGATCCGGTGCGTTTCATGATGCTTTATCGCAAGAGCGATGCTGCACTGGATTTTGACTTTGCTAAAGTAACCGAGCAGTCAAAAGACAATCCGGTTTTCTATGTCCAATATGCCTCTGCGCGTTGTCACTCAGTCTTCCGTCAGGCACGTGAACAATTGGGTCTTGAAGAGATCAAAAGAGAATCACTTTTTGAACATTTAAGTCTTTTGAATGATGAAAGTGAACTGGCTTTGATCCGTAAGCTTGCAGAATATCCGCGTCTTATTGAGGCCGCTGCAAGTCATCAAGAGCCGCATAGACTGGCTTTTTACCTGTATGATCTGGCTTCTGCGTTCCATTCTCAATGGAATAAAGGTTCAGAAAACCAAGATTTACGTTTTATCAAGGTTAACGATACAAACTTGTCACTTGCCAGGCTTGGGCTGGTGCAGGTTGTTTCCGACGTTCTTAAATCCGGACTGACTATTATTGGTGCGGATGCTCCGACGGAGATGCGCTGATCAGGTAAAATACTCAGACACAAAAAGTCTGGTATCTGCTTGTGAGGCCATTGTTGAAGACTTGCAGAATGGAGCTTTATCGTGAAGCTTTATTCTGCCGGTTTCGAAAGGAAACGACTGTCAACTTTTGCCCACATTGCACTGGTATTTGCAATGGTTACAGATATCGTGTGATATCTTCAGGGTATGAGTTAGGAAGAAGTCATGACGGACAGCAGTTATAAAGCCCGCGAGAACGGCGAGCGTCCGGTGCAGGAAGAAGATGATCCGCTGATGCAGCTTTCCCAGATCGGCGGTTTCGATGAGCTGTTTTCAGCTCAATCCACGCATCAGGATACAACTCCGTCTGACGACATGTTCGCGATCGATTTGGAGCGTGAACTGGTCGGCGGTCTGGATGATGATTTTTTCGGACAGGATGTGCCGGACGTCTTTTCAGAGATGACCGCACCACAAACCGCAGCGCCTGAGGTGGCTGCTACTGCCGCCGATAATTACCGTGATAGCTACAGAAGTGCATCGGCACGCAGCTATGCCAGCTACAATCAGGGCTCGCATGGCTATGGAAGCCTGACACAGCATCTGCAGTCTCCGCCGGCGTCCGCTGATGTTGCGGAGGAAGAAAACCTGCCTGTAACCGAAGAGGATCATCAGCCAACCTTTGCAGCGCAGGAAACGCCGGCATCACAAGAGCCTTATTCATATGCTGATCAGGCATATAATTCCGCGCTGGAAGATGAACTGGCTTTGGCTTTGTCAGGCCATGAAGATGTGCTGTCTGGTCATTATCAAAGCAATCAATCCGGCTATCAGGATAGCTATCAGACCGAGCCGCAGGTCGAAGCGCAGGAAACCCATGATTACACACCACCGGCGGCTGCAGTCCCTGCACCATCGCTGGAGGATGAGCTGGCTAATTTGCTCTTTGGTGATGCAGCACCTGCGGCTTATGAAGAGCCTGCATCTGTCTATATACCGGAAGAACCACTCTACAGTGAACTGCAAAATGAACCTAAAGATGAAGTTTTTTCATCTTTTGACCAAGCCGCTGAAGAGCTTGAGCCACATGGGAATATAGATGATTTTGCGGCGCAGTTTTCGATTGAAAGCGGCAATTATCAACCTGCATCGACACAAGCTTCTTATGATGAACCTTCCTTTGCAGAAACTGCGACTTTGAGTGAAGACACTTATTATGCCGAGGATGCGAGCTACCAAGAGCAAGCTTCATCTGCAGAGCCGGTTCATCACAGCAGTGATGAGCCGCCACAGGATATGTTCTTTGATGATACATCCTTTGCAGTTGAAACCAGTGATATCGAACTGAATGCCCTTAATCAGGCATCTGCCGAGTTTGAAGCTACATTGGCGGATTTGCCGCAAGATGATGCTTTTGAACTGGATGATGAGAATTTCTCCGAAGCCATTGAGCGTGAATTGTCAGCACAAAGCTATTTCCCTTGGGAAAAAGATAAGCCGCTGCATGATGGGCAGGAGTTTGTGGCTTCGCCATCCGATGCGCCTTCGGAAAATTTCTTCTCTGATCAGGATTTTGATTTCGGCATCGAAGAGACCGAGCTGCAAGACGCCACCGATAAGGTTGTTGAAAAAACACCTGTCTTTGCGCATGCGATTTCCGAAGAAGAGCGCCAGCCTGCGCCGTTCCCGCATTATGCAGCGCAACGTTCGAGTTTCTCGGTACCTGCACCAGATGTGGAAACAATGAGTGTTTCCGAGGCCAAGGTCGAACAGACCCAGCCTTTGGATTTACCTGAAGTACCTTATTATGATGAGCCTGAAAATGCCGGCCTCAATCAGCTGGAAGCCGAATTTGCCGATGTATTCAGTGCAATCAATGTCGAAGAGACGCCAGCGCCTGTTGAAGAAGCTGCATCGGCTGATCGTGCCTTTGAAGATATTTTCCGCGAGAGTTATGCAGATTTTTCCCCTTCCAATACTGCATTGGCCGGCGGCTTGGCGGCGGGCGCTGCTATTGGTGCTGGTTTGGGCGCCAGAAATCAAGCGCCAGCATCGCAAGCACCAACCGGTAGTCAGGATGATTTCTATAATCATTGGGCTGATGGTAGTAATGGTGCGGGCGCGCAGCAAGCTCCCGTTGCTCCTTATTCCTTGGATGAAGATTTAGGTGCCGCAGCTGATGCTTACCGCGAGCGTCCGGTGCGTGGGCGTCGTGCTATGCTATTGGCGACAGCTGCCGGTGTGCTGGTACTTATTGGTGGAATTGCTTATCACTTTATTGGCGGTGGCATGAATTCCGGCGAGCCGGTCATCATTCGCTCCGATAACCAGCCGGTTAAAATGCAACCGGAAAATCCGGGTGGTGCGACGGTTCCTAATCAGGATAAAGCTGTATATGAGCGTGTTGCCGGTACCATACCGCAGAATCCAGAGCAAAAATCTCTGGTGACAGCGCAGGAGGATCCGGTTGATCTGGCCGCGGATGAAGATGAGTTTGGCAGCTTTAATGAAGATCGCAATGATACAATCACGGCGACCAATAATAGCCCTGCCACAGAAGAAGAACCACTGATCGTACCGCGTACAGTGCAGACAATGGTTGTTCGCCCTGATGGTACGATCGTGCAGCAGCCAGCTGAAGCACCACGTTCGGTAACGCCTGTTGCGCCGGAACCGGCAGAGCTGACACCGGAAAATATTATTGAATCGTCGGCGCTGACCCCTGCTGAGACAGCCAATACGCAAACAAATGTGCCGGCAAGTGCACCCGTTGCACCAGCTCGTACGGTGGAGACACAAAACTTCACGCCGCCAACGCAAGTGCCTGTAGCGCCGTCGCGTCCGGCTCAGCAACCAACCAATGTTGTGGCGACAACACCGGCAACGCCAGCAGTGAGCGAAACGCCTGCAGCACCGGCTGCAGGTGGATATTACATCCAGATTGCTTCACAGCCATCTGCCGAACTGGCGCAGAAGTCCTTTGCGTCTATGGGGCAGAAATATGCCAATATCATTGGCGGGCGTGCTGTAGATATTCGTAAAGCTGATATTCCAGGCAAGGGTACTTATTACCGCGTTCGTATTTCCGGCGGTACGAAGGCCGAAGCCAATGCTTTGTGTGAACGTTTGAAAAATGCCGGTGGCAGTTGCTTTGTAACGCAGTAAAAAAACAACAATGAATGACA
The DNA here is from genome assembly GCF_044987585.2 of Paenochrobactrum sp. BZR 201-1. Taxonomy (NCBI): domain Bacteria; kingdom Pseudomonadati; phylum Pseudomonadota; class Alphaproteobacteria; order Hyphomicrobiales; family Brucellaceae; genus Paenochrobactrum; species Paenochrobactrum sp. BZR 201-1. The sequence continues at coordinate 9,308 of NZ_JBJDRZ020000023.1, forward strand.
GTGACTTGTCTTCATAAAATATAGTAGACTTGCAAAGGGTTCACTCTTGAATGAGTGTGCCCTTTGTCTATGTTTTGCATCATCAAATTCAGTTATGATAACTGGATTAAAGTCATTTTTTGAGAGGATCCGATTGCATGGCTAAGTGCAAAGCGATGATTGCAGGTGTTGCTGGTACTGAGCTCAGTGCTGAGGAATTTTCGTTCTTTCGTGAAGTCAATCCATGGGGCGCAATTCTTTTTACGCGTAATGTTGAGAGCATTGAACAGCTCAATGAACTAACCACATCGCTTTGTGATGCGACAGGACGTTCTGATTTGCCGATTTTTGTCGATCAGGAAGGCGGACGTGTACAGCGCCTTCGCCCGCCATTGGCGTCCAATTATCCTTCAGCGCGCATGATTGGCGATGTTTATAAGCGCAATGCGGAACAGGGATTGCGTGCAGCTTGGTTGCTTGGCCGCTTGCATGCTTTTGATTTGCTGTCGGTCGGCATCAATGTCAATTGCATGCCTGTGCTGGACGTTCCGGTTGAAGGAGCACATGAAGTCATCGGTGATCGCGCTTATGCGTATGATCCCGAGATTGTGACGTTGCTGGGTCGACAGACTGCGGAAGGTTTGCTTGCGGGCGGTGTTTTGCCTGTGGTTAAACATATGCCGGGTCATGGTCGTGCTTTTTGCGATACCCATAAAGAACTGGCGCGGGTCAATGTTCCGCTGGCAGATTTAGTTGCTCATGATTTTGTGCCCTTCAAAGCACTCAATGATTTGCCGATGGCCATGACGGCGCATGTGGTATTTGAAACGATCGACCCTGAATTGCCGGCAACCTTATCGGATACAGTAATTAGAACCATTATTCGCGATGTGCTTGAATTTGATGGTTTGGTGATGAGCGATGATATTTCGATGAAGGCGCTTTCCGGTGATCTTGGTGATCTGGCCGAAGCAATTATCACCGCTGGTTGTGACATCGTTTTGCATTGCAGCGGCGATATCGAAGAAATGCAGAAAGTTGCTGCACGAACCATTGCGCTTGAAGGCAAAGCCAAACGACGTGCTGATTTGGCGCTTTCTTATGTAGGCGAGCCCGATCTTTCTAATGAGGATGAGTTGCGCGCAGAGTTTGCACGCATTTTTAATGTTGAAGCTTAACTGAAACGCGGAAAAACAGCCCTTGGCCGATCAGAAAGCCGGTATAATTGAGCCGATAGCGCCTTTGGAAGCGCTTTGGCAGGATGGTGACGCATCGCAAGATCCGCCGCTACAAATTGATATTGAGGGCTTTGAAGGGCCGCTTGACTTGCTTCTTCATCTGGCACGCACTCAGAAAGTGGATTTAACCCGTATTTCCGTTCAGTCACTGGCTGAGCAATATCTCGATTTCATCGAGCAAGCGCGGGTATTACGTCTTGAGCTGGCCGCCGATTATCTGGTGATGGCAGCATGGCTTGCGTTTTTGAAGTCTAAATTGCTGATCCCGAAACAAGCAGATGATAAAGGCGAAACCGGTGAAGAGCTTGCGGCTATGCTGCAATTTCGGCTCAAGCGACTGGAGGCGATGCGTGAGGCGGCGGTGCGGCTGGTTAATCGCAATCAGTTGGGGCGGGAGTTTTTTAAACGTGGCGCACCGGAAATGGTGATTGTCGATAAAACCAGTCTTTTTGAGGCCTCTCTTTATGAGCTGCTTTCTGCCTATACGACGCAGCGTCAGCGCATGAGTGTAAATCAGGTAGAAATCAGCTCCCGTGCCGTGTGGTCACTCAAAGATGCGCGTGATATTCTCACTGGTATGATCGGAGAGATTGATGATTGGATGGCGCTGGACCAGTTTTTAATTCGCTATTTGATTGCACCCGATAAGCGTGTTTCCGCCCTTGCCAGTTCTTTTGCGGCAAGCCTTGAACTGGTACGTGAAGGCAAGCTTGAAATAAAACAAGCCTCCGCATTCGAGCCGGTTTATATGCGCCAGTCTGAAAGACGCAATCTGGTCACGCCTATCAGGCGAGAAGAGGATTGAGGGAAATGGCGGATACGACAAGGCAATTGCAGTCGGCGCTGCCGGAAGTACTTAGTCCCGAAGATGCGGCCGAGCGTTTGAAATTTGATGAGGCGGTCAGAAAAGTTGAAGCTATTATTTTTGCCTCTGCCCAGCCGGTTTCACTGGCTGCTTTAAGTGAGCGCATTACAGATATAGCTTTGGACAAAGTGCTTGAGCACTTACAGCATGATTATCGTCTGCGCGGGGTCAATCTGGTAAAGCGCGGCGAGGCATGGTGCTTTCGTACAGCTCCCGATCTGGCGCATTTGATGAGCAAGGAAATTGTCCAGCAGCGCAAGCTTTCAAGAGCTGCATTGGAAGTACTGGCCATCATTGCCTATCATCAGCCGGTTACACGTGCAGAATTGGAAGATATTCGCGGTGTTGAAACCTCCAAAGGCACATTGGATGTGTTGATGGAGACGGGATGGATTAAACTGCGCGGACGGCGGCGTACGCCTGGTCGTCCTGTCACCTATGGAACGACGGAAGCATTTATTGATCATTTTGGTTTGAGCGATATTCGCGATCTGCCGGGATTGGAAGAATTGCGCGGGGCAGGATTGTTGTCTGGCCGTATTCCGGCTGGTTTCAAGATCGCTTCGCCAGATATTGATCTGGATGAATTGACCGCCGATGAAGTACCGCTTGATGAGGTCAATGTCGAGGATATGGGGCTGCTGACACCGCTCGACAATGAGGAATAATCTTAAAAAAATACGAATCAAATCGTTTTTAAGCTTGATTAGTCGCGACTGTTTAGTGCGTGTATTATTCGGCTTTAAAGGCATGATCAGGCATCTATCCATTCATTCCGGTATTGGTTTATTGCATTTCATAAAAAAAGATTATCAGCATAATTTATGCTAATGTGACAAAACAAATGCTTTTGTTGCCATTAAACATATGAAATACGGTGTTTCAGCTGAAAAAATCCGGTGAGGACGCATCTACAGGACTGGACACTGTGATAGTTCTGTTTGAAAGATAACGCCAAAATGATTAAATCGGATTAATCACGTTTAATGCCGTAGCAGGTGCGGCAAAGAGAGGAATATTATGGGTAGTTTTTCAATTTGGCATTGGCTGATTGTGCTTGCTGTCGTGTTGTTGTTGTTTGGCCGTGGCAAAATCCCTGAATTGATGGGTGATGTTGCCAAAGGCATCAAAAACTTCAAGCAGGGCATGAACGAGGACGAAACCAAAGAGGACGGCAAAACCATCGAAAACGATGCGGAAGAAGCTGTTCGTCCAGCTAAGAAGACAACAAAGTCATAATTGCTTTTTGAACGATTGCAGTGAGAAATATCCGCTGTAATCGTTTCAATATCTGCTGTTTGGTTTATCCGGGCTGAGCTTGTTTTGGCTCTGCGTTCAGGTCTGGTTTTCATTTTAAAAAAATAAGACCTTGCGTCTGCCGGTTATTTAACAATTAAGCGCAGATAAGCGCGAGGGTATAAAATGCTTGATGTTGGTTGGTCCGAAATTCTTGTGATCGCAATCGTGATGGTTGTGGTTGTCGGGCCTAAAGATTTGCCGAAAATGCTGCGTGCTTTCGGCAAGGCTACAGCGCGCATGCGCACCACCGCCAATGAATTTAAACGTCAGTTTGACGAAGCTTTGAAAGAAGCCGAGCTGGATGATGTGAAAAATATCATTGATGAAACACGCAAGCTCGACCCGCGCGGAAAAATGACGCAAGTTTTCGATCCGATCCGCTCTGCCGGTAATGATCTGAAAGCAAGCCTCAATCAATCGCCAAAGCCGGAGCAATCAGCAAAGCCTGTAGATTCTTCTGTTTATAAAGATGCTGAAAAAACGGTTGAAGCGGAAGCGTCAGCACCTGTGATTGAAACAAAATCGCCATCAGATGCGATTGCAGAAGCTGTGAAGAAGAATTTGTCGGATGAAACACCTGAAAAGGTAAAGGCTGACGTTGTCAAACAGGTAAAAACTAAGCCTGCGCCTAAAACAAAGAAAACGGCGAAAGCAGCAGGCCCGGCACCAGCCAAAACACCGGCTGCTAAGGCAGCAGCAAAGCCTGCTAACACTACAGCGGCAAAGGCTGCTCTGGCTAAAACTGCTGATGCAAAACCGGCTGCGCCTAAAAAGGTGACGACCAAGAAAGCACCTGCTAAAAAACCTGCTGCCAAAACGACAGGAACGAATGAGTGACCAAAAACGAAGATGAGATCGAGCAGAGCGCAGCTCCGCTCCTTGAGCACTTGATTGAACTGCGTCGCCGTCTGATCTGGGCGATTTTGGCGTTTTTTGTCGCCTTTATTCTCTGTTTTGCCTTCGCCAAGCAGTTGTTCAATCTACTTGTTGTGCCTTACCAGTGGGCGATTGATTGGGCGGGATTGGATCGCTCCAAGGCCGAGCTGATCTATACGGCACCGCAAGAGTTTTTCTTTACACAGGTGAAGGTTGCGATGTTTGGTGGCCTTGTTCTGGCGTTTCCGATCATTGCATCGCAAATTTACAAATTTGTGGCCCCTGGTCTTTATAAACACGAAAGAATGGCATTTTTGCCGTTTTTGATTGCTTCGCCTTTATTGTTTCTTTTTGGCGCGGCGCTGGTCTATTTCTTTTTCATCCCGATGGTGATGTGGTTCTTCCTTGCCATGCAGCAAGCTGGCGGCGGCGGCGAAGTTCAGATTTCGCTTTTGCCCAAGGTTTCGGAATATCTCAGCCTTATCATGACACTGATCGTGGCTTTCGGTCTGGTGTTCCAGTTGCCGGTTGTTACCAGCCTGATGGCGCGTGTCGGCTTGCTAACCTCACAAGGCCTGAAAGACAAACGCAAATATGCCATCGTGATTGCTTTCGTAGTGGCAGCCGTCTTGACCCCGCCGGATCCTGCAAGCCAGATCGGTTTGGCAATTCCGACTATTCTGCTTTATGAAGTTTCGATTATTATGGCTCGTATGATTGAGCGTAAAAGAGCAGAAAATAACAATACAGATGAGAGTTCATCTGAAGAGTAAAATCGGCTAAAAAGAATTAAGGATCACCCGCTTATAGTGGGTGATCCTTATAATGTATAATTTTTGTGAAACGGCTTTTCTCATGCATGATATCAAATGGATCCGCGAAAACCCTGAAGGTTTCGATGCAGCTTTGCAAAAACGTGGTGTTGCTCCTCAATCCGCACATTTGATTGCGCTGGATGAACAGCGCCGCCTGCATATTTCCAAGGTGCAGGAAGCGCAGGAGCGTCGCAATGCAGCATCCAAAGAAATCGGCAAGGCGATGGCTTCTAAAGATATGGAAACAGCCGAGAAACTGAAAAGCGAAGTGGGCGAGCTGAAAAATTTCTTAAGCGAAGCTGAGGAGGAAGAACGCCGTCTTAATCAGGAGCTGACAACGGCTCTTTCGGTTCTGCCGAATATTCCGCTGGAATCCGTGCCGCTTGGTCAGGATGAAAACGACAATGTGGAAATTCGCCGCGTTGGCAATCAGAAGAATTTTGCCTTTGAACCGAAAGAACACTTTGAGATCGGCGAAAACCTCGGGCTTATGAATTTTGAACGTGCGGCTAAAATTGCCGGTTCACGTTTCACCGTGCTGACAGGCGCTTTGGCGCGTCTCGAGCGTGCTCTGGGTCAGTTCATGCTTGATTTGCATACAACCGAGCATGGTTACACGGAAGTGATGCCCCCGCTGATGGTGCGTGATGATGCGATGTATGGCACCGGCCAATTGCCGAAATTTACCGAAGACCTGTTCCGCACCACGGATGGTCGCTGGCTGATTCCGACCTCGGAAGTGCCGCTGACCAATCTGGTGGCGCAGGAAATCCTTGATGGCCGCACATTGCCGCTTCGTTTTACGGCGCTCACTCCTTGCTTCCGTTCAGAAGCAGGCTCAGCTGGTCGTGATACACGCGGTATGCTGCGTCAGCACCAGTTCCTCAAAGTGGAAATGGTTTCGATCACCAATGCAGAAAATGCGATTGATGAACATGAACGCATGACCGCTTGTGCGGAAGAGGTGCTGAAACGCTTGGATATTCCATTCCGCACTGTTGTGCTTTGCACCGGCGACATGGGTTTTGGCGCACAAAAAACCTATGACATTGAAGCTTGGATTCCAGGTCAGAAAACATATCGTGAAATTTCCAGCTGCTCGGTCTGCGGTGATTTCCAAGGGCGCCGTATGAACGCGCGCTACCGTGTGGAAGGTGAGAAAAACACCCGTCACGTTTATACGCTCAATGGTTCGGGTGTAGCTGTTGGGCGTGCGCTTATTGCTGTGATTGAAAACTATCAGCAGGAAGATGGCAGCATTATCGTACCAGACGTGCTGGTGCCTTATATGGGCGGCATGACTAAAATCGAAAAAATTATTTAAGTTTTTTCGAGTAAAGAATCCCTGCCGGATATTGATGATCCGGCAGGTACTCGAAAATTCCGAAGCGGTTCTATTGCTTCGGGCATGGAGCGGACTAGATGAACCGAGCCTCTGCACATAAGCGGCCAAAAATGTCGGAACGGGAGGGCTTTGCTGCATTCGTCTTGCGTATGCGTGCCATAGGCTTGCACGATCCACGTTTGTTTGCCGCAATCGAATCTGTGCAGCGGCAGAGTTTCATTGATGTAAACTGGATGGATTTGGCTTATTCATCCCGCACCATTCCACTGCCATGCGGTGAATATATTGAGAGCCTTGATGAACAGACCCGTATTTTATCGGCGCTGAATATTGAGCAGAATCACCGCATTTTGGAAATTGGTACCGGCTCTGGTTTTACCGCTGCCGTGATGGGGCGATTGGCGACACGCGTTACCAGTCTCGACCGTTATCGCAGTCTTTGTGAACATGCGCGTAGCTGCATTCAAGCGTTACAGATTGAAAATATCAACGTCAAACATGCTGATGGTCGTCATGGCGCGGCAGGCGGGCCGTTTGACCGTATTATCTCGTGGGTTGCATTTGAAGAGCTGCCAAAACATTACATTGATTTATTGGCAACGCATGGCGTGCTGATTGCGCCGGTAGGGCCGGGCGATGCTGTTCAGGTTATGACCAAATTATCTAAAGTAGGCAGTCGTTTTGAGCAGGAAGAGTTGCTCTATGTGCGTTATCAGCCGTTTATCGACGGGCTTTCATCCGTTCTTTAAAATGATTCTTGATAAAATAACAGAGTTCACCATCTTTATGAGATGAAGACTGTCTTTTGGTTGAAACGAGTGAATTTTCAGCTGAAATTGAATTTTTGATCTTGAAAGAAAATAACCGGTTTAGCCGTCTTCAGGTTTATTTTAAGCCTTATGGTATCTAATTTATAAATATTTTTCATCGAATTTACGAATTTTAACCAGAGAGTAACATTAACGCGTTTTAATCAGTCTATAGAGTTTGAGTATGGACGGGTTCAATATGCGTATCAGAATTTTACAGCAAACGTCCGAGCGCCTGATGCGGAACGTCGCTATCGTTCTGATCGCCGGATTTGCAGCGGGTTGCAGTGCCGATACGATGCGTTTTTCCGACGGGCTTTATGCGTCCGCGACACCATCGGCACCTGTGAATAGTTCGGGTCAGCAAGTCGATGGCGGTTATACAGCATCAGTGCAGCCGGTTTCTTCAGGAACAGTGCAGCGTAATGAATTGCCGCCGGTTTCGAGTGGTTCGGTTGTTGCTTCCGTTCAGCAATCGGCAAATGACCAGTATAATCAAGCCAGACAAAATATAACGGATCAGGCCAATAGCCAGATCGGTCAGGCAACTGCCGCAGCCGGTGCCGCTGCAAGCAGTATGGTGGTTCAGTCGGGTGATTCTCTTTATGGTATTGCGCGTCGTGCCGGCGTAAGCCCTGCCGATCTGATGCAGGCCAATGGTATTACCGACGCTAATAATATTAAAATTGGCCAGACATTGAAAATTCCGGCTGGTGGTGCTGTGCTGGCTGCAGCAGGAACGGCCGCACAAGGTCAGCTGAATGGTGCAAAAGAACAGGTTTTGGGTCAAATTCCTGCTTCTGCAACAACAGTTCAGCAAAATGTTGCTGCTGCCAAGACTGCTATTGCGTCAGGTGGCTATCAGGTCAAAGCTGGCGATTCCCTCAGTGCAATTGCACAAAGCCACGGCATTTCTGTTGATGAGCTGAAAAAAGCTAATGGCCTGAGCAATGGTGCGATCCGTGTTGGTCAGTCTCTGATTATTCCGCCTAAGGGTGCAGTGACTTCGCCACAGCAAGTGGCATCTGTTGCGCCGCAGCAAAGTGCGGTTGATGCAATTAAAACCACACCGGCTGCCAATAATCAGGCAAATGAAGTTAAACCTTACACACCGCCCAAAGCCAGCAATCAGGTAATTGAAGATGCGCAGAAAGATGCATCCATCGCACCGTCATCAACCGGCATTTCACAGATGCGCTGGCCTGTTCGTGGCCGTATCCTGTCCAGTTATGGTCAGCGTGAAGGCACAAGCGTGAATGACGGTATCGACATCATGGTTCCGGAAGGCACGCCGGTCAAAGCAGCTGAAAACGGTGTTGTGATCTATTCAGGCGATGGCTTGAAGGAATTCGGTAATACGGTTCTTGTCCGCCATGATAATGGTCTGGTGACGGTCTATGGTCATAATAGCGCTATTACAGTGCAACGTGGCCAGAAAGTGCGTCGCGGTGATGAAATTGCCAAATCCGGAATGACCGGTAATGCAAAATCACCAAAACTGCATTTTGAAGTGCGTAAAAATTCAACGCCGGTTAATCCGAATAAATATCTCGAAAGCTGATATTTCCGCAAATAAAGCTACGAAAAAGCCCTGAAAGATAATCGCTTTCGGGGCTTTTTCTCTGATGAAGGTAAGTTTTTTTGATGCTAGATGCGAATGCGCAAACGTCCGGCCAGATCTTGGATGAACTGCCATGCAACCCGACCTGAACGATGGCCCCGGGTCGCAGACCAGGTGAGGGCTTCACGATGCAGCTGCTCTTGCTCGACCGGCAGTTTGTAATGTGTTGCATAGCCGTCGATCATTGCCAGATAATCATCCTGACTACATTTATGAAAGCCGAGCCAAAGGCCAAAGCGATCCGAGAGCGAGACTTTCTCTTCAATCGCTTCTGATGGATTAATGGCGCTTGAGCGCTCATTATCAATCATATCACGCGGCATTAAATGACGGCGGTTGGATGTTGCGTAGAAGATCACATTGGAGGAGCGGCCTTCAACACCGCCATCAAGCGCTGCTTTTAGTGATTTGTATGATGTGTCGTCATGGTCGAACGACAAATCATCGCAAAACAATATAAAGCGGTAAGGTGCTTTTTTGATGAGGTTCATCAATGCCGGCAATGAATCAATATCTTCGCGGTGAATTTCAATCAGTTTTAAGGCTGGTTCGTCACCACGTGCTGCATTGATGCTGGCGTGCGATGCTTTGACAAGGGATGATTTGCCCATGCCGCGTGCGCCCCATAGAAGCACATTATTGGCCGGATAGCCTTTGGCAAAGCGTGTGGTATTTTCCACCAATTGGTCACGCACCAGATCAACGCCTTGAATGAGATCAATATCAACGCGATTGACGGATTCAACCGGTGCCAAATAGGTTTGCTCCGGTTCCCAGACGAAGCAGTCTGCTTGCTCGAAATCTGGTGTAGCGGGCAGTGGGGCGGACAAACGCTCAACAGCAGCAATCAGACGATCAAGCTTATTTTCAAGCGTATCGGTTGTCGGACTTTTATTACTCATGCATTTTCCAGTCTAAGCCACGGTTTAATGACATTCCCTGCTCGGGCGTTTTTAAGCACCCATTTTGTTATCATGTGGCTGAAAAGAGGTGTAACATGGCAATCGATAAGGGAAAAGTGGCCTCTATTGCTTTGCAACTGTTGCAATTGCCGCAATAACCATTGTAATGCCGGTATTAATTGCCTTTTGATTGAGGGTTTAAAGGAGATATCCCGCATGTTCATTACCCCGGCCTACGCACAAACAGCAGGTTCGCCATTTGGTCCTGATATGCTCATGAGCATTCTGCCGTTCGTTCTCATCTTTGTTGTTATGTATTTCCTCATCATTCGCCCTCAGCGCACGCAGATGAAAAAGCGTCAGGAACAGCTGGCAGCAATTCGTCGTGGCGACAGTGTCGTAACCGGTGGCGGTATTCTTGGTAAAGTGACCAAGGTTTCCGATGATGGTGAACTGGAAGTGGAAATTTCTGAGGGTGTACGCATCAAAGTATTGCGCACCACAATTGCTGATGTTCGCAATAAAGGTGAACCAGTTGCTGACAATAAGAGCAAGTAATTCTTGGTTGTCTGCTTAAGTAATTGAGCAGTTTTTAAAATACCGCATAATACTGATTATCAGATCAGGTATGCGGTATTTTTGTTTTTTTAATATCGTTATTGAAATTCATATTTATCCACTAGTTGAGTTTGCAGGGTGGACTTGGCCGCAAAAAAAACATAAAGTCGAATCGTAGTGTGCGGCTCACCACATTGAGGCGTAATGGGATCACTACTGAGGCACGCGCATCTTATGCTGCATTTATTGTCTCTATCTGACTGCAAACAGGCGGTCGGGCTTCATATGCCGAAGCATATCCCAAACCTGACATAATGGCTACCGCTAGGAATATGTCAGGAACATAAGCTCGTCTTTGTGGCAGCCTTTTACACGGATGTTCTTTCCGTGACGTTTTTTCTTTGAGCGTTGAAGGTTTCGCCACCATTGATGGTTGCGAGTTATGTGTTTTTTGCCCGTTTTAATGCCGTGGATTACGGCATTGCTTCTGCTCGGGCTGAATTTGTTTTCGGCGTCTTTTGAAGCCTGTTTCAGCGTATTTTTGCTTGAATGAGCAAAAACGCGACGGGATTGGCATGTGTTTTTTTAAGTTTTGCCTTCGGGCTGGCATGGAAAAACAAAAAGAAGGAAAATAATTGCATGCAGGAGACTGAGTTCTTTCAGTTATCAGCAACCACAGCGGTTTTATTATTGCTGGGGTTTTATGGCGCGACATTCTTAATGTCGCTGACAATCGGCAGAAAAAACGAAACTGCTGACGGTTATATGGTTTCCAACAGTGCTGTCGGTTTTGGGCTTTCCGCAGCCAGTATGATTGCAACCTGGATATGGGCGGCATCTTTTTATGCAAGCGCCACTTCGGGATATAAATATGGCCTTTCCGGACCCATTCATTATGGTTTCTGGGGCGCATTGATGATTTTGTTCATCTATCCTTTTGGGAGACGTTTTCGTAAACTTGCCCCACAGGCGCATACATTGGCCGAGGTGATCCATGCCCGTCACGGACGCTCCAGCCAGTTGATTATGGCTATCTCAAACCTGATCGGCAGTACCATCAGCCTGATGGTCAATTTCACCGCTGCCGGTGCACTTGTTTCTGTTTTAAGCCCATTGTCGTTTATTCAAGGTGTGTTGATCGCAGGCTTGGGCGTTTTATCCTATACATTGTGGTCGGGGTTCAGAGCATCTGTGATGACCGATTTTTCGCAATTGGTTGCGATGATCCTTTCAGCTGTAATTATTATTCCGCTGATTTATATCAATGCGGGTGGCTCGGATATGATTGCCGATAATTGGCATCGCTTGTCACCGGAGCAAGCCAACTTCTTCTCAACAACAGCCATTTTAGAGCAGGGTGCACCCTATTTTGTTGCCGTTCTTGCCTACGCAATTGGTAATCAGACGATTGCGCAGCGTTTGTTTGCTGTGCGTGAAGACCTGATCCAATCCACTTTTCTGACCGCAACTATTGGCTATGGTGCGGTTGTGATCGGTCTTGGTATGCTGGGCCTATTGGCTCTGTTTGCCGGTATTGTGCCGGTTGACGGTGATATGAATAATATTATTCCGCAAATGGCATCGGCTTACTTGCCGCCTATTGGCATTGCATTGTTCTTCATTTTGGTGATTGGCTCGCTATCGTCCACGGCGGATGCGGATCTATGCGCATTGTCAGCTATTGTGATGACCGATATTTACGGAAAAAATCTTGCTAAAGGTAAGCCGGACCCAATAAAAATGCTGCGCTGGGGCAGGGTGACGATGATCGTTGCCACTATGCTTGGTGTTATTCTGGCAACACTCCGCTTCGATATTTTGGTGATGCTGGTTTTTGTCGGTGCACTTTGGGGATCGATTGTTTTTCCGGTCATCGTCAGTTTTTACTGGAACCGTGTCAGCAACTTTGCCTTCACCACATCGGTTTTCTGTGCCGTTATTCTCTTTACCATCGTGCGGTTTGAACTGGTGCCGATCACTGGCTTTGTCGCATCATTTTATGAGTTCTGTGCAGCTATTGGCGGTGCTGTGGTGTTGGGACTGATGACATTTGCCTTCTTCCGCAAAGAAGTCGCGTTTGTGGTTGCGGGGGCTGCCTTCTTGTTTTTTGTGCCGGCATTTCATGGTTTCTTACGCGATTACATCGTTCTGACCGGTTCGCTGACGGCTTACGGCGTGAGTGCGGTTGTCTGCGTGGCATTGAGTCTGCGCAGCCAGGAACGCTTTGACTTTAATGTTCTGGCAAAACGCGTGACCGCTTTCCATGAAGAAGAGAAAAAACTCACTGATGTATCCGGTAATCTGGCACCCGCCAGAAGCTAATTTTGAAGTAAGAAAGGATAATACATGAATATGCTTAGTCTTTATATTTTAATATGGCCGGTGATTTCGACCGGTGTTTTGGCGCTGCTGGTTGTCTCGCTGTTCAGAGACATTATGCATGCACGCAAACACGGGTTGGTAATGATCTGACCCATATTAAAAAGGGCAGCAATCTTGCTGCCCTTTTTATTTGTTATAAAGAGATACGCCTTTTCATTTGCTTTTTGATGCTAGCTGTACCATATGAAGCAAAGGCGCTTGGGTCGGTGGTTAAAATCCGGCTTTCCCACGAAGGACTTTGTTGCGTCTGACTTTCTGCCTACGTTAAATGGTTAACGTGCGGGAAGGTTTCTGCGTGATTTATTGCGCAGACACGACAGCGCAAGTCGCGTGGGAACAGAATGTTTCACGCCTCGTCGTTTTCATGTAAAAAACTGATTGATATCAGGTTGCGCCTGATGTCGTGAATGCGGTGGCATATTATTATGCCTGCCGCTGAAAGAGATTAAATTGTCGAATGAAGATTTAAGCAGCTTTGCTGCATTAGGTATTACCGGAGTTTTGCTCAAAGGCGTTGAAGCATCCGGTATGACTGAGCCGAAACCAATTCAGCAGCAATCCATTCCGGCTCAGCTGGCCGGACATGATATTTTGGGTATTGCGCAAACCGGATCTGGTAAAACTGCGGCTTTCAGTTTGCCTATTTTGGAAAAAATTATCGGCCTTGGTGACAAACGTAAGGCGAAAACCGCCCGCGCACTCATCTTGGCCCCAACCCGTGAATTAGCGGTGCAGATTGAGCAGACAATCCGCACCATTTCAAAAAACGCTCATATTTCAACGGCTTTGGTTTTGGGTGGCGTTTCACGTTTGACCCAGATCAAACGTATGCAAGGTGGCGTTGATGTCCTGATTGCTACCCCCGGTCGTTTGACCGATCTGGTGCGTGAAAACTGCATTGATCTGTCCGATACCCGCTGGTTGGTTCTCGATGAAGCCGACCGCATGTTGGATATGGGATTCATCAATGATGTGAAGCGCATTGCCAAGGGCACACATAAAGATCGCCAGACCGCATTATTTTCTGCAACAATGCCAAAAGAAATCGCAACATTGGCTCAAAGCTTGTTGCGTGATCCTCTACGCGTTGAAGTGGCCCCGCAAGGCACAACTGCTGCAGAAATTACTCAAATTGTGCATCCGGTTGTAACCAAAGAAAAACGCCGTACTTTGTCCGGTCTTCTGACCGATCCTGCAATGAAAACGGTTATCGTATTCACCCGCACCAAACATGGCGCGGATGCGGTGACACGCCATCTGGAGCGTGATGGTTATGATGTGGCTGCCATTCATGGCAATAAGTCACAAAATGCCCGTCAGCGTGCTTTGAATGGCTTCCGTGACGGTTCGGTTCGTATTCTTGTTGCAACTGATATCGCTGCGCGCGGCATTGATGTGCCGGGTATTACGCATGTGGTCAATTATGACCTGCCGGATGAGCCGGAAACCTATGTACACCGTATCGGCCGTACAGGTCGTAATGGTGCCGATGGTGCATCTATTACGCTTTATGATCCGGGTACCGAAAATCCGAAATTACGTGCAGTGGAACGCGTTGTCCGCAATAAGCTGCCGATGAAAGATGCGCCAGAGCCTAAAGGCCCGATGCCGGAACGCCCGCGTCTGGACAAGCCGGAAATTGCTGATCGTCCTGCCAGTAACCGTGGCAAGCCAGGTGGCCAGAAAGCGGCAAACCGCAATTCACGTCCAAAGTTCCGTGCTGAGCGTAGCGAAGATCGTGGAGAAGCTGTCTGGACCAATGATGGACGAGGTGAACAGCGCAGCAATCGTGGGTCATCTGCCCAGCCTGCTAAAAAGCCATATCGCCGTAGCCGTCGCCCGCAAAATACGGGTGGGCGTGCTGCCTGATTGGCTTGCTCAAAAATGAAAAACTAACAAAAGCCGCTATGTTACAATCATAGCGGCTTTTTTGATGTTTGGGCGCATGAAACCTTGCTCAAACAGCTTCAAATCCGCAACATATTTGCTTGAACTGTGAGTAGCTTACTCCTAGCCTGACCTCTCGAACTGATGTTAAAGTCATATTTTGAAAGGGAAATCCCATGCAGTCTGTGATAGATGCAATCGGCAATACGCCTTTGATCCGCTTGAAAAAAGCATCTGAGATCACTGGCTGCGAAATATGGGGAAAGGCCGAATTTCTCAATCCCGGCCAATCGGTCAAGGATCGTGCCGCGCTTTATATTATCAGGGATGCGGAGAAGCGTGGCGTCTTGCGTCCCGGTGGTGTGATTGTGGAGGGTACTGCCGGTAATACCGGTATCGGCCTCACAATGGTTGCCAAAGCGCTTGGTTATCGCACCGTCATTATTATTCCGGAAACCCAATCGGGGGAAAAGAAAGATGCTTTGCGTCTGCTGGGTGCCGAACTGATTGAAGTGCCTGCCGCGCCTTATGCAAATCCGAATAATTATGTTCGGATGTCGGAACGTGTGGCACAGCAATTGGCGCTAACAGAACCGGAAGGCGCTGTTTGGGCAAATCAGTTTGATAATCTGGTCAATCGTCAGGCGCATATTGAAACAACAGCGGAGGAAATTTGGGCTGATACTGATGGAAAGATTGACGGTTTTGTCAGTGCAGTTGGGTCTGGTGGCACTTTGGTTGGCATCGGACTGGGGCTAAAAGCAAAAAATAAAAATATTAAAGTGGCTCTGGCTGATCCGTATGGCGCGGCTCTATATTCCTATTACACGCAAGGGGTGTTGAAAGGAGAGGGTGATTCCATCACTGAGGGCATCGGGCAGGGACGCATTACCGGCAATTTGCAAGGTTTCACTCCGGATCTGGCTTATCGCATCAGCGATAGCCAAGCACTGGAAATCCTTTATGATCTGGTGCAGCATGAAGGCCTATGCCTTGGTGGCTCCAGCGGTATCAATATTGCCGGTGCGATTGCTCTTGCTAAAGATTTGGGCCCCGGCCACTCTATCGTAACCGTTTTGTGTGATTACGGAAACCGTTATCAATCCAAGCTGTTCAATCCGGCCTTTTTGCGACAGAAAAATCTGCCTGTTCCGCAATGGCTGGAGAAAAAGACAGACATATCAGTGCCATATGAAAGTGTACCATGACCTATAACACGAAGAAGCTTTTTCAGGATGATGCCTATTTACAAACAGCTGAAGCAGAAGTTGTGGCCATTACCGAGACAGGTGGTATCATTCTGGATCAAACCGTGTTTTACGCGACATCCGGTGGCCAGCCCGGTGATAGCGGCAGTCTGACACGTGCAGATGGTACGCAAATCCGCATTTTCACTACCATTACCGGCACTGATAAATCTGAAATTGTGCATCAGCCGGAAGAGGGCGCGCCAACTGTCAATGTCGGAGAAAAACTGACATTGCGGATTGATTGGGAGCGCCGTTTGAAGCTGATGCGTATGCATACAGCCTGCCATATTCTCTCTGTCGTTTGCCCGTTTCCAATCACTGGTGCCGCAGTTGGAGAAGATGAAAGTCGCGTTGATTTTGCTGCGCCTGATGCACTTTACACAAAAGAGCTTGTCACTGAGAAAATGATGGAGCTTGTTAATGGCAATCATCCGATCCATATCAAGTGGATTAGTGATGAGGAGCTGATTGCCAATCCAGGTTTGGTGAAATCTAAAAATGTGCGCCCGCCTGTTGGCAGCGGCCGTATCCGGCTGGTAGAAATTGGTGAAGAAGCTGCGCTGGATTCGCAACCTTGTGGCGGTACGCACGTTTCAATGACAGGTGAGATCGGTGCATTGCATATTGGCAAGATCGAGAATAAGGGCAAAGAAAACCGCCGGTTCCGCATTCGCTTTGGTAATGTCGTTTCCGTTTAAGGTTTTAAACCGGTCATGGACCATGGGAGATCAGAATGACGCAGACAAGCCGTTTTGTTGTATCACGTGACTGGTTGTTGGAAAATTTAAAGACACCAGGTGTGAGGATTGTTGACGCCTCATGGTATTTGCCGGCTTCCGGGCGTAACGGCAAGGCCGAATTTGAGGCCGGACATATACCCGGTGCGATCTTTTTCGATCAGGACGAGATTGCTGATCATTCAACAAATCTTCCTCATAGTTTGCCCTCACCGCAACTTTTTGCCCATCATATGGGCGCGGCAGGTATCACTCCACATGATACGATCGTGGTTTATGATGGAGCAGGTTATTTCTCGGCTCCACGCGTTTGGTGGATGTTCCGCATAATGGGAGCAGAAAACGTTTTTGTGCTCGATGGTGGTTTGGATGGCTGGAAAAAAGCCGGTTTTCCATTGACCACAGAAGTGACCAAAACTGCCGCATCCCTTTTCAAGCCTAAGTTTAATGCTGATGCGGTGGTAGGCTTTGATGAGATGCTCGAAATTGTCAATCAAGGTTCGAGCCAGATTGCCGATGCGCGCGGTAAGGGACGGTTTACCGCGCAAGAAGCTGAACCGCGCGCGGGTCAGCGCTCCGGTCATATGCCGGGCGCGCGCAATGTGCCGGTGACTGAAATTTCTAAAAATGGCGAACTAAAGTCACTGGAAGAATTGCGTGATGTTTTTGTAAATGCAGGTATTGATTTATCGAAACCTGTCGTAACCAGCTGCGGTTCCGGTGTAACTGCGGCTGCACTTATTTTTGCTCTTGAATCACTCGGCCATGAAAAACACCGTCTATATGATGGTTCATGGAGCGAATGGGGAGGGCGCAGCGATACCCCAATAGTGACTGGCGAGGCTGATGCCTGATACTGAAAACAAAACTGTGGTAACCCGTATAACTTATTTGGAATTGGCGCAGCGTTTGGAATATACGCTGCCGGTTCCGGCCGGAGTTCGGCTGGCGATCATGCGGGCAAGTGATATGCCGCTGCATTTCTACCGTTATCTCTATACCCAAGTGGGAAAAGACTATAATTGGTGGTCAAGAGCAAGTGTTAGCGATGAAGAGTTGGCGGCATTTATTCATAGTGAAGACACTGAAATTCATGTGCTTTATGTGAATGGTTCGCCTGCCGGTTTTTGTGAGTTGAATTTAAAAAATCTATCCGATCATGTTGAACTGGTATATTTTGGTCTGATCGGAGATTTCCACGGGCGCGGCCTGTCTCGATTTTTTTTAAGTGAAGCGCTGAGTGCCGCATGGCTGCACGAGCCGCAAAAGTTGAAACTGCAAACCTGCTCGCTGGATAGTCCCAAAGCGTTGCAACTCTATCAACGGATGGGGTTTACTGCGACCGCTTGGCGAGAGGAAGAAGTGCCATATCACCATGAGTCATCTCAACAATGATTAGTCTGTCATAAAACTGGTTACAAAATGCCGGTTTTATGCGCTTTTCTGACGAATTTCAGTGACTATTTTGTCTGGATCAACACTGGTTTCACTAATAAATACAGAGCAATTGCGCCCTCTTTGTTTTGCAATGTAAAGAGCCTGATCGGCACGGCTTAGAATTTGTGAGTTGCTTTCATTCTTGGGGGCTGTCGTGCAGCCAATGCTGACTGTCAGCGGATAAAGCATGTCTTCATCACTATAAAAATGCGTGGCATCCACTTCCGAGCGGATGCGATCGGCAACGCGTTTTGCCGTATCTCCGCTGGCATTAGGCAGAAAAACACAAAATTCCTCTCCGCCGATGCGTCCAACAAGATCGCCTTTGCGGGTGACATTTTCAATGGCAAATGCGATGAGTTTGAGTGCTCTGTCACCGGTCGCATGGCCGAAATTGTCATTGATTGCTTTGAAATGATCGGCATCAATCATCAAAAAAGCACCGGTTTCAATGCGTGCACGGGCGATTTTTACCGCTTCAAATAAGGATTCCCGATTAAGTAAACCGGTCATATGGTCAATTTTGGCGCGCGCTTGTAATTCGGCATGGGCAATTTCAAGCAAATTATGTTGTTCGTTAAGCTGGCGATATTTAGTCAACAAAATGCACAGTGATGGAAACGCCGTTACAATAGGCAAAATAGCACTTAAAACAATCGCGGTTATACTAACCGGATTGCCGAGTACAACGCCTACCAGCCATGTAACCAGAACAGAAAGTGCGGTTACGGCTATGGTCACAAGGGCTGCTTTTAACAGCGTGGACTTTATCATGACAACTTCTGTGTTTTTATAAACAGGAATGGTACAATCATTTTATGTGCATGCGTGTTTTATTGCTGGCGTAATCAAAACCTACACACAACAAAAAATCCCGGAAGGCGGAGCATGATCATTGACGCTAACCATTTTTATTGATGCATCGTGAGATCACAGGCCGAATAGTCAGCAACAATTAAGTTCTAATCCTCCGACCTGCACTGGATGCAAAAATACGCCCCCTCCGGCAGATCAATACCCCTTATCAGGACATCAGTAAAGCTACAAGTATAAGTAGCAAGCCAAGCATGGACAAAACCCAGCAAAGGCTGCGAAATGGTCCTTGGCCGATGGCATAGAGCGGCAAATAGACGATACGCGCTACAAGATAAAGCCATGAGCCTGTCAATGTTAGCGTGCCGGTTTTGTCCGCGATATGTGCAATTAAAACGGCTGCGATAAAGAGCGGGAATGTTTCATAAAAATTCTTTTGCGCTCGTTGCAGGCGCCCCGTGACAAGGCCGACTGGTGGGCCTTGTTCATCTCGCGCACTCATATTATATTCCCGCCCTGTTTCACGGGTACGAAATGCGGCTGGCGCCAGAATATAGACAATGGCCAGAAAAAGAGAGGCCGTCAGCAAATAAAGCTCGGTGGTCATGCTTTATCCTTTGCCTGTTGTTTCAATTGCATCGTGCCGTTTTGTCGACGATTGAGATGCCATGAAAAGGCTTCTTCCAAAAGGTGCGGCGTGTGGCCGCCACGCGCGCAGGCACGATCAAAATAATCATTCAATTGTTCACGATAATCCGGGTGGGCACAATGATCAATAATCGTGCGTGCACGCTCACGCGGGGCGAGGCCGCGCAAATCTGCCAGTCCCTGCTCGGTTACCAAAATATCCACATCATGTTCGTTGTGATCGACATGGGTAACCATCGGTACGATGGATGAAATCTGGCCATTTTTGGCAACGGACTTACTGACAAAAATGGAAATATAAGCATTACGGGCAAAATCACCCGAACCACCAATACCATTCATCATGTGTGTGCCATCAACATGGGTGGAATTAACATTGCCGTAAATATCAAATTCCAACGCCGTGTTGATCCCGATGATGCCCAGACGACGAATGACTTCCGGATGGTTGCTTATTTCCTGCGGGCGCAGGATCAGTCTGTTGCGATAAAGATCGAGATTATTATAAACGCGCTCGGCGTAAGGCTGGCTGAGCGTGATTGATGATCCTGAAGCAAAATCAAGTTTGCCTGCATCGATCAAATCAAAGGTCGAATCTTGTAAAACCTCGCTATACATGCGCAGATTATGAAAAGGGCTGTCAACAAATCCTTTCAAAACCGCATTGGCAATGCTGCCGATGCCTGCTTGCAAAGGGTTGAGGCTCATATTGAGACGGCCCTTTTGCACTTCATCTTCCATAAATTTGATCAGATGCTGTGCAATTGCCGATGTTTCATCATCAGCCGGTTCAACCGTCGAGGCGCTATCATATTCATTGGTAATGACAATGGCAGCTATTTTATCGATAGGGATCGGAATATAAGGCGTGCCGACGCGACTGTTGCAATCCATGACTGCGATTGGTTCACGCGATGGGCGCTTGGTCGGGATATAAATATCGTGCAAACCCTCCAGCGCAAGCGGATGGTTGAGATTGATTTCGACAATGACTTTTTCAGCCAAAATGGCAAAGCTTGCTGAATTGCCGATTGAGGTCGTTGGAATAATCGCACCATCTTCATTGATGGCGAGTGCTTCGACGACAGCATAATCAATAGGGCCGATTTGGTTTGAGCGCAATTGCTCAACTGTTTCGGAGAGGTGCTGGTCAATGAACATCACCTCGCCGCAGTTGATGGCGGCGCGCAAGGTTCGGTCGACCTGAAATGGCATGCGTTTTTTGAGAATCTTTGCTTCAGTTAAAATTTTATCAACGTCATGACCAAGCGACGCACCAGTAATCAATGTGATTTTAAACGGGTTTGTTTTGGCAAGTTCTGCCATTGCAACAGGAACGGCTTTAGCGTCGCCTGCACGGGTAAAACCGCTCATGCCGATAATCATGCCATCTTTAATCAGGCTTGCCGCTTCCCGGGCTGAAACGATTTTGCTCATCAATGATTGATTGCGGATACGTTTTTCAAGCATTCGAAACCTTCCGGTGCCGTCATTCAATTTTGACCGGCACGATATTCATGACACAAAATTAAGCTCTCTTTACAGAGATTATGTTCTTTTCTTGATTGTTAGATCGGCAATTCCGAAGCAGAATGCAATTGCTTTTGAAACTTAACGCTGGATTTCTTTTCTATCAATTAAATTAAAGTATTAGGTTTTTGTAATAGCACTATGATTTATCGATAATAAAATCAGTTTTAGTAAAATAAAAAAGGGATCACTTTGCAGTGATCCCTTCATTGTTAAGATGGCTATATTGATTAGCGCAAACGGCCGCTCGCATGGGCAAGCATTGTGTAAACCTTGCCTGTGTCGGATGTCAGATATGACTGGGTCACCATCTGGTCACGATCACTGCGTGCTACGTCTTCAAGCAGACGCTGGAAGTCGTTCATATAGCGATCTACGGCGCGACGGAATTCAGGCTCGTTTTCATATTTACGCTTGATCTCTGCAAATGTCTGTTCCCCCTTGGCAGTGTAGAGACGGCGCGAGAAGATATTACGTTCACCACGGCGATAACGGGTCCATAGATCAACCGCTGCTTCGTGATCAATTGCACGCGCAATATCCATTGAAAGCGAGTTCAGCGACTCTGTATTTTGTGTTGTTACACGGGGTGCCGCTGCTGGTTTGTCTTCCTCACGCGATGCACGTGCCAGCAAATCCGAGACCCAACCGCGCGGTTTTTCATTGGTTGGCTGTGCAGGTTTGCTTGCAGTAAAGCTTGGCTGTGGAGCCGCTGTAACGCGTTCTTCACTTGAACGGGCAACCGGTGCTGCTGCTTCCTGATAGACCGGATTGCTGGCCGCAGCAGGAATCGCAGGGCGTGGTGCACGTGCCTGACTGCGGTCTGCCTGATCGTCACCGACATCAACAAGACGACCCGATTTATTGACGATCTGCGCCAGTTCTTTCAAGGCGTTAATCTGCTCGGAAACAGCCTTACGCATGGCAGTGGTGGATTCTTTTGCCTGTTCAGGCATGTCCAGTACGCCACGCTGCAATTCACCACGGGTTTCTGTCAGTTCGACACGAATTTCAGTGGCTGTGCGGCGGATTTCGTCAGTTGCAGAAGCAAATTTCTGTGCAGCTTCTTCGACAAGGCTTGCAACGTTGTCACGCAGGTTTTCAGCCGATATACGTGTCTGGCCTTCGGCGCGTTCGAAGCTGTTGCTGACCAGTTTCTCGAAGGACTGCATCAGTTGCTGGATGGATTCTGACTTGGACACAAGACCGTTTGCCAGTTTGTCCAACGCTTCCTGACGTTCCGACAATGTACTTGTCAGGCCATTTTGTGCAGAATTGATCATTTCGGATGCAGAAGCCAGAACTTGACTATGAGCTTCAAAACGACCGGCAATGTCACCAATCTGCAGCAATGTATTGCCTGACAGTTCTCGTAAATGACCAAGATTATTATCGATCAATTGGGTTGAGGCGCTGAACATTTCAGCTGCTTTATAGGTATTTTGCGCAAAATTCGAAGTCGATTCGACCAGTTTTGTGTCGACATCGCTCAAGTTACGGGTTGCTGCATCAATCAGTTGCCCCAACTGGCCGTTTGAAGCCGAGAGACGATCAATCAGATCACTAACGCCTTCGGAAAGACCGGTTTTGGCCTCCTGAACTGCGGCGATGGTATCAGCGGTACGATTTGCCAGAGCGTGAACGAGCGCCGCATTTTCCGCACGCAATCTGTCGGTTGCAGCATGGGTTGCTTCTTCAAGCTGCGAGGCAAGACCACGGCCGCTGTCGGCCAGGCGCTGAACGAGAGGTTCAGCAGTATCAGCCAGAATATTGGTGATTTCCAGTGAGCGAGCTGCAAGAACTGCGTTGAGTTCACGGGTGCGTTCTTCAAGCGTTACAGCTGTTGTGTCGGTTACCTGTGCAATACGGGCTTCAACAGAACCAAGTTCCACTGTGATTTGCGAACCGATATCGCCGATACGTGTTGCAATCGCATCCGCACGTTCATTGAGACGAGCTTCTGTACCAGACAGATTGTCTTCAATACGGGCAGCAAACGCATCGCTGTGGCTGGCCAATGTATCGGTCGTTTTTGCTGCTGTATCAGCAATGCGTGCTTCGATAGCAGTGAGACCACCGGTCAGACGATTTTCGATATCATGCAGGCTCGAGGCCACTTCTGAAGCACGGCTATCAAGGCGCTGCTCGGTACCGCTCATCGTGTCGATCAGGCGGGCACTGAATTCTGCACCGAACCCATCAAGCGTTTCACCAGCTTTGGCGGCTTCTTGTGAAAGGGTGCTGGCTGCCTCGACAATTTTCTCACGCAATGTGCTGGCAACCACACCCGCGCTTTGTTCAAGCGAGCGACGAACATTCTCAACACCCATAGTGAGTGCTTTTTCCATAGTCTGGGTGCGCTCTGTGATGATGCCTGATTGGCCGTCAAACACGGAATTGATTTGTTCGTTGCTGTTTTCAATAGCCGCTTGCAGGTTGGTTGTGCGATTATAAATAGCTTCTTGATAGCCATCGAGTGACTGGCTCAGCGAAACGGAAGCTTCATTGATGGACGAGTGCAGGCGATGCGAGCCGTCTTCAATGTTACGCTCATGGTTTTCCAACACTTGTGCCAATGCAGAAGTGTTGCTGCTTAATGTTTGCGCTATAATGCCGACGCGTTCATCCAGCTGGCGGGCATGATCTTCAAAGCCTGCACTCCATGCAGCCTTGCTTTCATTCATGATCAGTCCCATCGCCGTGTTACGCTCGTCGAGCATATTGACCAACGTGGCTTGTCCGCCTTGAATGGAGTTGCGGATTGCTGCAACGCGTTCATCAAGCACTTGAGCAAAGCTTTCGCGCTTTTCATTCAATGTTTCATTGAGAAGGCTGGTGCGTTCTTCCAAAGTCTGCGCCAGCAGATTTTGATTGCCCTCAAGTGCGCTCTGGATCGAGAGCATACGTTGATCAAGTGAACGGATATGATCTTCGAAATTCTGCCCCATCAAAGCATGGTTTTGTTCCATGGCCTGACGCAGCTCATTGGTGCGTTGTTCCAAAATGACTGCATGATTTTGCGAGGCATCGCTCAGCATATGCGCATTTTGTGAAACAGCCTGTTCGATATTGATGCTGTGTTGCGCCAGTGAATTGGCGTGTTCTTGAATGGCAGCTGCCACGCGGTCTGCTTCACTGCTGATTGAATCGGTGAAAGCATCGCGGCTTTCCGCCAACTGACCAGCAAATGCAGCGGCTTTTTCGCTCAGCAATGTGCCAACGCCATGGGTGATGGTATTGAGATCATCACCGATTTTGGATTTGGTTTCATCAATAATGGTGCTGATTGTCGCCCGACCACCAGAGAATGTGTCAGCAATTTCACGGGTACGTGCAATCAGATTTTCATTGATCTGACGTGAACGGGCTTCAAGAGCGGCATTGAGCTTCTCGGTGCTGGCATCCAGCGCATGGGCGCGGCTTTCAAACTCGCTGACCAGCGATGCGCCACGTTCGGTCAATGTATTATCCAGATTGGTCAGGCGCGTATCAAATTCGCTGACCATGGTATGGGTCGCATCACCAAGCAAGGTGGTAATGCTACTTGTACGTGTATCAAGGGCTTCGGTCAGTTTTTCCGTAATTGTGCGGGACTGCTCATCAATGGTGGTAATGCGTGAATCAAGAATTTCAGCAAAAGCCTGACCGGATGAAGTAATACCAGCCGCAATTGTACCGGTTTTGGTTTCAATCGCGTCAGTGATCGCACCGCCGCCCTCACGGATACCGTTGATCAGACGTTCACCGGTTTCAGATAAGACTGAGTTCAGCTGTTCTGATGCCTCCAGAACATTGTCGCGGATGATGGTTGTCGCACTTGTCAACTCTTCCTTGAGCTGTTCATGGGCGCCGCTGATAGAGGAGCGCACACGTTCAGCATGGCTGACAACAGCTTCACGTTCATTGTTCAATTCGCCAACAAGTGAGCGAATACGGACTTCGTTATCGGAATAAGCGCGTTCCAGTTCATTCACTTCCGATTGAACCAGAGTTTCAAGCTCAACTGCACGTGCAAGAGTGCGCTCGATGCCTTCATTCATAGCGGCAACTTCACGGCGCACAGCCTGACCGAGGTTTGAGACTCGGTCACCAGCCAGATTATCAGGTTCAGCCAGACGAAGCGCTGCCTCTGTCATGCGCCGCGCCGCTGACTGCATTTCCTGCGCACGGCGGATGAGCTGGGCAAAGCCCCAGAACATGACAATTGGAACGGCAACACCGGTTGCAACACCCAGTCCTGCGGGCGTGGCAAGAAAATCTCCAACGGATTTCAAAGAGGAGAAACCGCCGTTCAACGAACGGGCAAGCATGAAACCGCCTGCAGCCCATAAGGTGCTGACAGCAGTGGTTGTCCAGAAAATCTTTGACGAGCGTTCAATAGCACGGCGCGAACTGAGCAGCCCTTCGCCACGCAAATCATCATTGGCAGGCTTGAGAGCAGAGGCACGCGGCGACGAGCTGACGGCAGAGGCTTGCGAGGTAACAAGCTCGGCATCAGAATTGTTTTTTGGCTCAGAGTTGGCAGCTTTGACGGTTGGTGGTGATGGCGGGGCAGGTGGTGCCGCAACTACGGCTATATCATCCGCACGGTCATTTGGTGTGGTGATTGCGGTTTCCGCTTCTTCTTTGCGTCCGGCCATGAGAGCGGCATTTTGCTCGCTGGCCAGTTCTTCTGCCGCGCGCGAAATCTGCAACTCCAGATCATCTAATGAGATGTCGTCATCAATGGCGTCGAGATCCATATCCAGGTCGAACCCGTCGTTAAAATCGATGTCGAGCGCCTTTTCCAGCGCTGCTTCGACTTCAAGGTCGATCTTTTGTGCTTTGGTAGATGTTGCCATCGCTATTTTACCTCGTACTCATAAACTCTGTGAGAGCAGACGCGATTACGCGCGTCATACTTATCCCGCCATCTTGCATAGTACCGGCTTGCGAAGTTGAAGGAAATAGCGCAATCGCGCATTACCAAAAACTTTAAATAGAAGGTTAACGGAATAGTTCTGAATTTTCAAAAAGCCCAGAACAGATGGGTTTTCAGATTATTCCTGAATTGTGGAAATCTTAAGATTGAATGTCGCACCGGCAGATAGAATGCGCGCAAAGGCGCATTTTAAGTATGATTATCAACGTATTTTATTAAGTGTATAGTAGTTTTAGCTTATATAATGCTTGTTCATTTTTGAACGAATAAAGGCAAAAACGATTCTGTGGATAGAAATTTCATGCTGGTTTTGTCGGCAATATTTTGCAGAAAAAAGCCGAAAACGGTTGAAATTCAACATTTCTATTATGTGGTTGCACATTATTAGCATTTTGAAGGCATCATAGCACACTAATAATTGCGACCAATGATGAATTTTTATCCGGACCAAGCGGCATTTCATCAAACTGTAAACGGATGATAGTTTTGAAAGCTCATAAAGTAACCAATCAAACAATGCCGCTCACCGGAGCCAATGCTTATAACAGCGATCCGCTGATCATGAAAATTGTAAGCGGTTTTCCGGGAAACCTGCAGCGTGAGTTTGATCAAATCGGCCGTTATGTCTTGTCGCCTGAAGCGCAGGATCTCGCGCGTCTTGCCAATAATGAACTGCCAAAGCTTAAAAGTCATGACCGTTATGGTCATCGTATTGATCAAGTGGAATATCATCCGGCTTATCATGCTTTGATGCGTCGTTCGGTGGCCAATGGTTTGCATTGTTCTATATGGGAAGATGGCGCAGTCGAGGCGGGCAGAAGGCATCAAACACGAAGTTTACGTTTTTATTTAACGGCGCAACTCGAGGCAGGTCACCTCAATGCGCTGACCATGACCAATGCGTCATTGGCAGCTTTGATGTCGTCTTCTGATCTTTATAAACAGTGGTTACCGCGTATTATGAGCCGCAAATATGACCAGTCACATAAAGCGGCAAGTCATAAAAACGGTATTACGCTTGGCTTAGGTCTGACGGAAAAGCAGGGTGGTACGGATCTAAACGCTCTTAACAGTGAAGCCGTAGCTTTTGATAATGATAGCTATTTGCTTAATGGCCATAAATGGTTTCTATCGGCTCCGATGTCTGATGCGTTTTTAGTATTGGCGAAATTACCTGAAGGTTTGAGTTGCTTTTTAGCGCCGCGTGTTTTGGCTGACGGTTCGCCCAATGGATTCGCGTTTCAGCGTTTGAAAGACAAACTCGGCAATCGCTCTAATGCGACAGCAGAAGTCGAATTTGATAATGCTCATGTGCATATGGTGGGTAAGGCCGGTGAAGGTATCAAAACCATCACCGATATGGTGACGCTTACACGGCTTGACTGCGCTGTGGCTTCGGCTGGCCTCATGCATGCAGGGCTTTCCGAAGCCGTTCATCATGCACGTTCCCGCCAAGTGAATGGCGAGGCTTTACTCAATAAACCTCTGATGCAGCGGGTTTTAGCTGATATGGCGCTTGATGTGGCAGGAGCAACTGCACTTTCCATGCGTTTGGCGCGCGCTTTTGATATGGCAGCCAATGACCGCTTGGAGGCGTCCTTTGCCCGAGCAATGACACCGGTGGTGAAATATTGGGTATCAAAAATCGCCCCATCTCTACTTTATGAGTCGATGGAAGCGCTGGGCGGCAATGCCTATGTGGAAGAAAGTAATTTGCCTCGCCTATACCGCGAAGCACCGTTTAATGCGATGTGGGAAGGTTCGGGCAATGTGATGGCGCTCGATGTTGCGCGTGTTCTTGCCAAAGCGCCAAAGCTTTTTGACGAAGTGCTGGATTGGATTGGCAATCAGTTAGGGCGCAGCGGGCAAGGTACCGTCAATGTGCTGCGCGCTGCCATGCAACTAACTAATTCCGATGAAGGAGCTGCAAGATTGCTGACCGAACAACTGGCTTTTGCTGCCGCTGCGGCAGAGCTTCGTTACCAGGGTGCCGATCATGTGGCGGATGCCTTTATCGAAACCCGCCTTGGCGGTCAGTGGCGTACGACTTATGGCATGCTGGATGCACGCCATGATGCCAAGCGCATTGTTGATACGCTCTATCCGCCTGCCCAATAAGAATGCTTATAGCTCTGCTTCATGCTGACGGCGCAGTGTCTTCAAACGATCAAGAGCACCTTGCAGGATGAAAGCGGCAGCGGCAGAATCAATGCGTTCTGCCCGCTTTTGCCGTGAGACATCCATGCCGATCAGCGCGCGTTCTGCGGCAACAGTTGAAAGCCGCTCATCCCAAAACACAAACGGAATATCGGTTAAAGGCTGCATAGTGCGCACAAAAGCCTTGGTCGCCTGCACACGCGGGCCCGCTGTGCCGTCCATATTCATCGGTAGGCCAATGATAATGGCGCAGACTTTTTCCTCCGAGAGTTGTTTGAGAAGGATTTGCGCATCAATGGTAAATTTTACCCGTTTTATAACAGGGCGGGGATTGGCAAAGGATAAACCTAAATCAGAAATCGCCAGCCCGATAGTTTTGGTGCCCAGATCAAGACCGGCAATGGTTTGTCCTGCCGATTGACTGGATTGCAGAAGTGCAGGCAGTTCGGTGATTTCTAATATTGCCAAGTGTTTATACCTTTTTAGCGGCCCACTTTAAGGTGCAGCCTGACTTATTATTTGACATATATACCATTTATCATGGCCATTTATCACGGGTTGATGTTATTTTGGATAGCGTCATAACTGCGCATAAAGAAATCTTGAGGAAAAGTGAATGAAAATCACCTGGCTTGGACATGCGGCGTTTCGGGTGGAAACCGCCAATAGTGTTATTTTGATTGATCCGTTTTTGACCGGTAATCCGGGCTTTGCAGGTGTTGATCTCAAACAAGCCGCGCAAGGTGTCACCCATGTTGCACTTACACATGGTCATGGCGATCATATCGGCGACACGGTACAAATTGCCAAAGAGCATGGGGCAGTCGTACTGGCTAATGCCGATCTGGCTGCATGGCTTGCCTATCAAGGCGTTGAAAAGACGGAAGCCGGCAATACGGGTGGCACGACTTTTATGGATGATTTCAGCATGACCTACGTCAATGCCTTGCATTCATCTGCAACAATTACCCAGGATGGTGTTTCGCATTCATTGGGCAATGCCAATGGTCTGGTGTTCCATTTTGAGGATGAGCCGACACTCTATCATATGGGCGATACGGATATTTTCTCCGATATGGCTTTGATCAATGAATTGCATCAGCCGGAAATCGGTATCGTGCCGATTGGTGATCGTTTCACGATGGGCAGTGCAGTAGCCGCTTTGGCTTGCCAGCGTTTCATGTCGTTTGAGACAGTATTGCCTGCGCATTATGGTTCATTCTCGGTGCTTGAAAAAACAGCTGATAATTTCATTAAGGCGATGGAAGATGCGAAGCAAACAAAAGTGGTGGCAGCTGCGGCCGGAACCTTGCAAAATTATTGATTGCGCTTGAAAATGCGTCAACAATATTGCGCTACAGCCAAGCCAGCGTTATAGCCGTTGTTAAATGATGCCAAAGCAGATCTGTTGTTATGGCTTTAAACAGAATTTCCGGAGTTCAGAATGTCCGTTGATATTACTACAGTCAAACGCGTTGCTCACCTTGCGCGCATCGCGATCAGCGATGACGATGCAGAGCGTATGACGGGCGAAATTAATAATATGCTGGGCTTTGTTGCTCAGCTTGATGAAGTGAATGTAGACGGCGTCGAGCCAATGACATCTGCTATGCCAATGAAAATGCGCTTGCGTGACGACGTTGTCAGCGACGGCAATATTGCCGAAGCCATTGTCGCCAATGCACCTGTAACAGAAGACAATTTTTTCGTTGTACCAAAAATGGTCGAATAATTATTTCAAGCGCGCAATAACGCTGCTTTTAATGAATTGTCACTTGGCGGGACTACAGAAATTTGCGCGATCTGCGCATCAACAGGATTAAACAATGACCGATTTAACCGCACTTACGATTGCTGAAGCGCGTGATAAGTTAACAAGCAAAGCGATTACAGCGACCGAACTGACTGAAGCTTATTTAAGCGCGATTGATACCGCCAACAGCCAGTTTAATGCTTATATTGCTGTGACCCATGATCATGCACGTCAGATGGCTAAAACATCTGATGAGCGTCTGGCCAAAGGTGAGGCCGGTGCATTGGAGGGCATTCCCCTCGGCATCAAAGATCTCTTTGCAACCAAAGGTGTTCATACACAGGCTTGCTCGCATATTCTGGATGGATTCAAGCCGGAATATGAATCAACTGTCACCGCCAATCTTTGGGCTGATGGTGCGGTGATGCTCGGTAAGCTCAATATGGATGAGTTTGCGATGGGCTCTTCCAATGAAACATCTTTCTACGGTCCGGTCACCAATCCATGGCGCGCCAATGGTTCGGATGCAAAATTGACCGCTGGTGGCTCTTCAGGTGGTTCAGCGGCCGCCGTTGCGGCCAATCTTTGCGTTGCAGCCACAGCAACCGACACTGGCGGCTCGATCCGTCAGCCGGCAGCTTTCACCGGTACCGTTGGTTTCAAGCCGACCTATGGCCGTGTCTCGCGTTGGGGCACCGTTGCTTTTGCCTCATCTCTTGATCAGGCAGGCTCGATCACCCGCGACGTGCGCGATGCAGCTATTATGCTGAAATCCATGGCTTCTTTTGATGTCAAAGACAGCACTTGTTTTGATCTGCCTGTTCCGGATTACGAAGCGGTTCTCGGCAAATCTATTAAAGGTATGCGCATTGGTATTCCAAAAGAATATCGCGTTGATGGTATGCCTGAAGACGTTGAAAAGCTGTGGCAGCAGGGTATTGCTTTCCTCAAAGACGCCGGTGCCGAGATCGTCGATATTTCTCTGCCGCACACGAAATATGCGCTGCCTGCATATTACATCGTTGCACCTGCTGAAGCTTCGTCCAATCTGGCACGTTATGATGGCGTTCGTTACGGCCTTCGCGTTCCGGGCAAAGACATTGCCGACATGTATGAGCAGACCCGTGCCAAAGGCTTTGGCTGGGAAGTCAAGCGCCGCGTCATGATCGGCACCTATGTGCTGTCAGCCGGTTATTATGATGCTTATTACTTGAAAGCACAAAAAGTCCGCACATTGATCAAAAAGGATTTTGAAGACGCCTTTAATCAGGGTGTGGATATGATTCTCACCCCGTCCACGCCTTCGTCAGCCTTTAAAGTGGCTGATGCTGAAATGGCGGCCGATCCGGTAAAAATGTATCTGAACGACATTTTCACTGTGACTGTGAATATGGCTGGTTTGCCGGGTGTGTCGGTTCCTGCCGGTTTGAATGCTGATGGCTTGCCTTTAGGCTTGCAGCTCATTGGCCGTCCGTTTGGTGAAGAAGCATTATTCCAGGCTGCTCATGTCATCGAGCAAGCCGCAGGCCGTTTTTCACCGGCTAAATGGTGGTAAGCATCAATTTTGATACTAAGCACTCATTGAGTGCATGATTTGTTTGAAACCGGCATAGTTGTAAAACTGTGCCGGTTTTTATTTTTCTCAATTATCAGAATCATAAATGTGACTAAAAATTATGTGCTGGAGGCGCCAGTCAAGGATATGATCGTAAAAAATGTTTCATATATCTAAGGGGTAAATACAGCTAAAGGTTTGTTTTATTATATTTTTTTACAATTTTCGGATGTAATGATTGAGAAATTAAAACTATTTTTGTGTTTTTCGCACTTTTATGCGCTTTTTTTGAATTTGGTGCTTGCGCGAGTCAGATTTATTGCTTAAACGACGCTCACACAGTTGATACAATCAGCTGCGGGCGATTAGCTCAGTTGGTAGAGCGCTTCGTTTACACCGAAGATGTCGGGAGTTCGAGTCTCTCATCGCCCACCATTTTAAAACATTCCCATAATATTTCAGTATTAATTATGCATGCTTCTTGCATATGGGATGTATGATTTTTTTGTCATTTCATCCATATAATCCGGCTTGTTTTTAATCAAATAAATCAGGTCTTTTTCCCGATAAATAATTGTGTTTGTTGAATTTTATGCTTGCAACTGTCAAATTTATCTCGTAATAAGCAGCCACACAGTTGATACATTCAACTGCGGGCGATTAGCTCAGTTGGTAGAGCGCTTCGTTTACACCGAAGATGTCGGGAGTTCGAGTCTCTCATCGCCCACCATTCTAAATTAAAGCATTGATTATATTTAGCATTTTTAGAATACTTCCCGTATGGTGGCGGGATGAGAAAGAAATATTCTTCTTAAAAATTGATGGTCAGCTGAAGTCATATGACCATACATCGAATAGCATTTCGTACGTATAAAAACTCCTACTAAAGAGTAGTGCGGCTGAGGGTTTAAACGCGGACGTAACATATATACATATGTCATAGTTAGGTGTTTCTTCGTATTATGGTTTCTCATCTTGGGGGCGGGATTGCGATTACCATCAACATATGTTTGGAAGCGTACAGTAGTAATTTCTGTAATTGCTGCCGCTGCATCCATATCAATATCCACATTTGTTCGTTATTTAACAGGTGCTAACTCTGATACAATTACGATTATTGTTCGTTTAAGTTTGCCTTTTCTTATTGCTGTCCCTTTGGGAATATTCTGGTTTTCACGCTTGGAGCGATTAGAAGAATCGTATCGTAATGCAGTCAAGCAAGCCAATGAGCTAGCTCTGTTCGCTAACGTTGATCCCTTAACCGGATTGCTTAATCGGCGAAGTTTTATAGAGCAATTTAAGGCGGCGACAATAGCTCGTGTGAGAGGCTGGTTCTTAATTGCTGATATCGACTATTTGAAAGATATCAATGATCAATATGGCCATCCCGTTGGCGATGATGCAGTGATTGCTGTAGCAGAAGCTATGCAGAGTGTACTCCCACCTGATTGTTTGATCGCTCGTATCGGTGGTGATGAGTTCTGCGCATTTATTCCGAAAGCTTCATGCAGTAATCTTGATAATACCGTCGCACTTATCAGCAAACAAGCTGACAAGCTGTTGCAGAAAAAACGTCTGGAAGTTGATCAGGGTTTGTCTGTTTCTGTCGGATATATTGCAGTGAGAACAGGCCAAAGTTTCGAAGATGTTATGTCTTTATCAGATAAAAAACTTTACCGTAAAAAGAGCGAGAGAAATTTAAAAATTCCATTAGTGAGTTGAAGACGGAATATAGTCGAATGTATTTGACTGGAATTACGTTTTAAGCGGGATAAGAAAAGCGCCTAATTAAGCTTTAGAAGATCGAGTCTTATTCTTATTAGTGGCACTAACTATTAAAATGAGCTGTAGAAACTACATATATATGCGGTCAAGGAAATTGCATTTAATCATAACATTATAGCAGAATTTGTATTTCTTGTTTGCTTTTGCCGAACCTTCTAAAGCTTGCCTTAACGATCAAAAGGGATGGCTATGTCTAAAGGTTCAAAAATACCATTTTCACTTACTGGCAAAGGTTCGGTTGTAAAGCAAAAACTGGAGATTAATGGCACTCCGCTCACCATTGATGTTGTTGGCCACAGTGCCTTTGGCGGCGATAATAGTGCGCCAAGCCCGCTTGATTATGCCCTTGCTGCTTTGTCTTCCTGCACGCAGGTAACGTCTCAGATCATTGCTTCACAAGATCCGTCTATTAAGCTTGGTGAGTGGTCGATTGAACTCAACAGTCATCTTGATAATAGCGTACTGGTCTTTGGTGAAGAGGGTGTTTCTAATTTTTCTGATGTCCATCTCGATATTACAGTTGAAACCAATTTGGACGCTGAGAAATTTGCAGCCTTCGCATATGAAGTTGAACGACGTTGCCCGATGACACAACTTTTCCGTGGAAGTGGTGTCAAATTTTCAAGCGAATGGAAAAATATCGAGTTGCGTAAAGTGGCCTGATTGTCAGAGCCGTTAATTTTGTTAAAAAAAACCGCCCGACTGGGATGGGGCGGTTTTATAATTATACTTGTTGCTATTATGCGTGGTCTTTATCAGGCTGTACAAGATAAATCAGAACAGTAATGATGGTGATGAAGAAGCGGAATGCATCGGGAACGCCATTCCACTGTTTCGACATCCACATGCCGAACCATTCCCCACCAACAGACATAAATGCAACCTGCCATGTCAAAAAGCCAAGTGTCAAACCGGCAATTGCCCAGTTCTTCTTAGCGTTGAACGATGCGGCGCTGTCATTACGTGCAATCAAAAGTTTAAAACCACCAATCCAGCACATTAAA
Organism: Paenochrobactrum sp. BZR 201-1; assembly: GCF_044987585.2. Taxonomy (NCBI): domain Bacteria; kingdom Pseudomonadati; phylum Pseudomonadota; class Alphaproteobacteria; order Hyphomicrobiales; family Brucellaceae; genus Paenochrobactrum; species Paenochrobactrum sp. BZR 201-1. The sequence goes on from NZ_JBJDRZ020000023.1 coordinate 43,474, forward strand.
GCCGTCAGTGTTTCAAGTGTGATGATGCCTATGTAGCCGGTATGATGGAGCCATTCACTTTCAATCGCACGGTACTTGATTGTTGCATCAGGGAAGATTGTGTCCATTAGGAACACATGATGCACAAATGCAAAATTTGATCCGTAATCGGTGATATTTCCAAAAGCTACAAGTGTAGCGAAGAATGCGATTGCCAGCACCATAAGGGCTTTAGATAGTCGTAAAACCATTTTATAAATCCGTATCTACGAAAGTTAAAGGGCGTGAGTTAGTAATCGCTATTCCGAAAGCGTACGATACGAAAACCTCAACACGGTTTGCATCTTTTTTATAGATCCAGTGAAAAAAAGCATCAATCATAACTTAGTTTTAAGGTTAATGGGCGCGTGAATCTGTCTAAGTTTATTTTATGATGGCAATCAAACCAAAATTTATTGAGGGGGATTAGAAGTTGAACACAGTTAATCCCGTTCAAAGAAATCTATCTGAATGATGATAATTCTGGCCTTGAAAGAGTATCGATACGAAATAAACAATAACTGACAGGCGGATTTTCTGCCTTATAGGCTTATGTCTTGGTTGCATTAATTGGCACCCAAACAGATGACATTATTTGCAACCTTGATAAACTGGCTGATGCGGCACTTGCGTAAGGATCACGGATGCTTTGCACAATTGAGCAGGAAGGCTGATTATGCCAATAAACCGGAAAGCCTGGCAGCTTTATGAAGAGCATTACTAGTTATTATGGTAGTTTCATGGTCGTGCTTGCATTTCAGGCAGACCATGGCAGTCATCTCCAAGACTCGTAAGGTCAAATTTTGCCGTTGTGTTAAGAGGATGTTTTCTGTTTCTCTTAAATTTTCCACATTAAGGATTATGCCCATTTTCAATGTTGATCACAACTGACTATCCCAATTAATCAAATGCATATGTTGGTACCTCTGGGTACGCGAACGCAACTAAGGTCGATTAATTCGTTACAATTTCTGACCCGCTTCATTCCAGTAGCCAAAATGCATGCAAGTCCGTTTTTTATTTTTGCGTTTTGGATCCACTAATTTGGGTTGATCAATTGCTATAACAGAGCACAAGTTTGAATTCATAAGGACTTTATAAGCTTTTTTGTCAGCACGTACGATAATATTTTCTGAGCCCGCTAGTTGTTTAGGTCGGGCTTTAAATAATGCTTCATCTATTTTATTCAGTGAAACAAAGTTTTTACCAGCAATTTTGGTTAACTCATCTGGTTTGGTAGCCTGTAGGTTTTTAATTTCATCTGTGACTTTAATTAAATATTCATTGGCAAGACGAGCGAGATTTCTCTCCTTGGTATAATTATTATAAAGTTCTGTCTGTGCCTTGATATCATTTTTGAACGAAATATAAATCAGGCTAACTTCGTTCAGTAAAATAACGGTAGCCACAGTGGCCGCAACACCAATAATAACACCTTTCAGCAAAGAGATTTTTGTTTCAAAACCTTTAACGGACTTTTCAAAAATCTCTTTAAAACTTGCAGATTTTTTATTGTGTTCATTTCTGAATTCGTTTGCAGCCTGATCAAATACTGAGCGGATTTTTTCAATTTTTTCAGCTGAGAGTGTGGCTTCCTTTTTGGAAATCATTTTCTCATTTGTCGATTGCAGGTTATTGATAACCTTTTCAATAGCATCAGCGGTAGACGGATCTTGCGCGCGTAAAGCATTTTCCAGAGCATTGCGGTAGTTTTGTTTTAGTTTATCCATGCTGAAGGTACACTCATTCACATTTTAAAAATTACGTCGTAATCTTTAGAGCAAGAATCTTTAATAGTTTGTGGATTGTTTCGCTCATAACATACGCAGATGTAAAGGCACCGGAATGTCTGTTTTTTTATATAACATGAACGAACAGTATCTCGGCTATGTCTGCTTTAAAGTGATTATGTCAGGTCTTGATCATGATCAAAAACAAGAAATATTGCAATTCTTGCTGACATGATTGACTAAAAGATATCCGCTATCGGAGTTTCAAGCATTTTTATGGTGTTTTCTACAAAAAGCGTCATATCTCTGCGTCAAGTTAAAAACTGCCGATTTTCATGCAATTCCGCCGACAAAACCGCTTAGCTCATCAAGTCGTACCATCGCCATCCGCATTGAGCCACGGCAACCTTGCGCCTTACAGCGCGCACGTTGCTCCACTTCATCCAGATAAAGTTGTTCATGCCCTTTAATGGAGCTGATGATAGTTTTATTAATATAGACAAGGCGGCCGCATTTTTTGCAGGTCATCTCCAGCCTTTGATGATCTGCTAGGTCGCTGGCCTTATAGCGGGTTTTCCACCCTTTTGGAGAAGATGTCATTTAACCTCACCGGAAATCGTCAGGCGACAGAATACAGATATAACCGATTTTGCCGCTGAATTGCTCATCTGGCGGTGGTTTCCATTCGTCAAAGCTGGCAAGCGTTCTGGAATAGCGATTATTAAGACCATCAATTGTACTATTGGTTTTTCCAGATAATAGCAGGCAGGTATTCGCATTTAGTCGATCCAAAATCAGAACAAAGCAATCTGCTTTGTAAAACTATGTCCATTAATAGGTATATTTATCACTTATGGAAACTTGTTCCCAATTTGTTCTATATGTAAATAAGAGTCAAATTTTATTTTAAAGGTTACACACAAATAGGTCGAATCAAACACGCTTGTTAAGTGGCGCTGTTTTTTTTATAGCTTGTGAAAGGTGAAGGGCGAAAAACCAAAGCATCGATGAAATCAGTGGTATTTCAGACTTGATAATTTAGGATTTAATACTGTCACATAATGCTAAGTGACTAATATTATTATATTAATGCAACATTTAAAGAGAAAAGTGGTGCCCCCAGCAAGACTCGAACTCGCGACCCCCTGATTACAAATCAGGTGCTCTACCAACTGAGCTATAAGGGCAACCTTGATGCTGAAATAGCATATTAATTCAAAGAGTAAAGGCCAAAATCTAAAAAAACGTCGACTGGCTAAGTTTTTTTAGCTGTGCTACCCCTTTTTATGGATAAACTCACCAACTCGTCCACAGTTTGGCACTTACGGAGCCTGTAAAAACATATGTCGCGTGAATTTAAGACCTATCATTTCATTTCTTCCGGCACGAAAGATTCGCTTGAAGCCGAATCTTTGTGTGTTGCACGATATGGTCAGGTAAAAATAGAAGATGCAGATGTGATTATCGCCCTTGGTGGTGATGGTTTGATGTTGCAGACATTACGCGACTTTATGAATACTGGAAAACCGGTCTATGGGATGAATCGCGGCTCTGTTGGTTTTTTGATGAATGAATTTCATGTTGAGGAACTGCCTGAACGTTTGTCTGATGCACAATTGGAAACGATCCGGCCTTTAAGAATGCGTGCCAAAGCGGCAAGCGGGGGCGAGGTGGTCGCAATGGCCATCAATGAAGTTTCTTTGTTCCGCCAATCGTATCAGGCGGCAAAGGTACAGATTTCCATTGATGATAAAGTGCGGCTGGAAGAGCTGGTTTGTGATGGTGTCATGCTGGCAACGCCTGCGGGTTCCACTGCTTATAACTTGTCGGCGCAGGGACCGATTTTGCCACTGGAAGCACCGCTTTTGGCAATGACGGCTGTAAGCCCTTATCGACCGCGCCGTTGGGGCGGGGCACTTTTACCTAAAAATGTGACTGTACGTTTTGATATATTGGAGGCAGACAAGCGGCCCGTGAATGCAGTTGCGGATAATAAGGAAGTCAAATCCGTATTGAGTGTCACGATCCGTGAAGCCCGTAACAGCAAAATCAATATTCTGTTTGATAAAAACCATTCATGGGATGAACGGATTTTGACCGAGCAATTCCGGCATAATTGATGACGCACATTATAATGAGCAGATAAATTGTTCATCTCATCAAGAGAGAGATCAAATGTCTTATTTGTGTTTTTTACATTAAATCGGCCATTACAGGTTAAAATTTAAGCAAAATTCATGAATTGACGGGTCAAAATCCAACAAAAACGCCATTTTTGTTGACTTTTGCAGTTCTTCCTTTTAACGGAAAGCTAAAGATAAATGTCTGTACATTTATAAGCATATTCTTTCTGTCATTTTTGGCATTTTATAATGCTAACTCAGATTAATATGATCACTAAACCCAAGCTAAGAGAGCTAAGCCTCCATTGACAACATTCGCCGAACTCGGACTTTCCCCGAAAGTGCTTTCAGCTGTAGAAACGGCAGGCTACACAGCCCCAACACCCATCCAGGCAGGCACTATTCCGCCAGCCCTTGAACGTAAAGATGTGTTGGGAATTGCACAAACAGGAACAGGTAAAACTGCTTCTTTCGTTTTACCTATGTTGACCTTGCTCGAAAAAGGTCGTGCCCGTGCCCGTATGCCGCGCACACTTATTCTGGAGCCAACCCGTGAACTGGCTGCACAGGTAGAAGAAAACTTCATCAAATACGGTATCAACCACCGTCTCAATGTGGCTCTGCTCATCGGTGGCGTGTCGTTTGAAGAGCAGGAACGTAAGCTTGAACGGGGTGCCGATGTCTTGATCGCAACACCCGGCCGTATGCTTGACCATTTTGAACGCGGTAAATTGCTTCTCAATGGCGTGGAAATCCTCGTTGTTGATGAGGCTGACCGTATGCTGGATATGGGCTTTATTCCGGATATTGAACGTATTTGTAAACTTATTCCGTTTACCCGTCAGACCTTGTTTTTCTCGGCCACCATGCCGCCGGAAATTACCAAGCTGACCGAGCAATTCCTGCATTCACCGGTACGGATTGAAACGGAAAAAGCGTCTTCAACCGCAAAGACAGTAACGCAGCGCCTGATCAAATCCGGCAAAAAGCCATGGGATAAGCGCGCAGCCTTGCGTGATATTATTAATGCGGAAGAAGCTGATCTGAAAAATGCGATTATTTTCTGTAATCGCAAAAAAGATGTCTCCGAGCTGTTCCGCTCACTGGTCAAACATGGTTTTGATGCCGGTGCGTTGCATGGCGACATGGATCAGCGCTCGCGTACGATGATGCTGAGTAACTTCAAAGAAGGTCGTTTGAAGCTTTTGGTGGCTTCCGATGTAGCAGCCCGCGGTCTTGATATTCCTGATGTCAGCCATGTGTTCAACTTTGATGTGCCGATCCATGCAGAAGATTATGTGCATCGTATTGGCCGTACTGGTCGTGCAGGCCGTTCGGGCAAAGCTTTTACTGTCGTAACACAAGCCGATCTGAAACCGCTTTCAGCGATTGAAGAGATGATCAACCAAAAAATCGAATGGCTGGATGGTGATTTGTCCACCTTGCCTGCGGTTGATGAAACCGAGGAAAAAACCAGTAATCGCCGCGGTCGTGATCATAAAAATAAATCTAAAAAAGTGCATAATACGGATAAAGACCTGCGTGCCATTGAAAAAGAGCCACGCGTGACGGAAGAGATGCCGCAAGATTTGAGCAAGGCAGCCCAGCCGATTATTGATGATGTGCCGATTTTTGTAGGCCAGCATAAAAATGTTGCAGCCGATGCCGGCAGTCGTCGTGATCAGATCCGTGCATTAAATGAAGAGCGCCGCATGCGTACTCAAAACGATCAGCAAAATCGTCGTAACAATCATCGTCGTGACCATGATGATTTCCCGTCTCCAATTGGTTTCGGTAATGATATTCCGGCATTCATGCTGATTGAAATCAATATCGGTAACAGTCATTCAAACTGACAATCTGATTATCAATAAAGCCGATTGCCAATAAAAAAAGCCGGTCATTAGACCGGCTTTTTTATTTCTGTTCTTTATTTATGCTTTACGTTTCGAAAAGGCGGGCAAAAGCTTGTTGAAGCCGCTGCCCGGACGCAAACCTTCACGCATGAAGAATGAGCGTAATGGCATGAAATTGCGCAACATTTCCAAACCCAGATTACGTGCAATCTGTGCCGGCAACATTGGTGACAGCAATGAACGGTTTAGAGCGTCTACCGAGCCGGTGCGCGCCAAAATATCAGGGCGGCGTAAACGATCATATTGACGGATAACCCGATCATTGCCCGGATCGCTGATATCAGCTTTTAAGGCAATCAGGATGGTTTCAATGTCACGCGTACCCAGATTAAGCCCTTGTGCACCGATTGGCGGAAACACATGCGCTGCCTCACCAATTAAAATTGTGCGCTTGGCGGCAAAAACATGAGGTACCAGTCCTGAAAGAGGCCAGGCTTGCGGAACAGTTTCCACACTCACCCCGCCGAGCATGGATTGCATGCGTTTTTCAATTTCACGGGAAAGCTGCTCCACACTCATTGTCAAAAGTGTGGTTGCTTGTGCCGGATCCACGACCCATACCAAACTGGAGCGATTGCCTTGCAAGGGAACTTGAGTGAACGGGCCGGTTTCGGTATGAAATTCTGTGGAGATATTTTCATGCGGGCGTTCATGGCTGAAGCATAAAACAACCGCCGTTTGCGGATAAGCCCATTTATGTGTGTGGATACCAGCAGCACCTCTGGCGCCTGAGTTGCGGCCATCTGCGGCAACCAAAAGCCGTGTGTTGAATAGTTGACCATCCGATAGGGTCAGTTCAACTTGATCTTTATGGGAGATAAAACTTTCTGCAATCGCATAAATGCGCTCAATACGAGAATCAGTTGCGACTGCTTCACTAAGCTTTTCATTGAGGTGCGCGTTTGGAATATTGAAACCAAAGGTTTCCTCACCAAGCTCGGATGCTCTGAAGGTGACGGTCGGACTACGCACCAAGCGTTTGGTGCCATCAATAATACGCATGGAAGAAAGAGCGGCAGCTTTGGGACGAGTTGCATCCCAGACATGGATGCTTTCCAAAAACTGAATTGCCGGATTCATCAAAGCAGTCGTGCGCCGGTCATCTTTATCGGTTTCAGGGCCGATCAGGGTGACATGATAGCCACGTCCTGTTAGCGCTAACGCTGCCATCATACCGGTAGGTCCGCCACCATTGATTATAATATCTCTTGTCTGGCCATGTTCCATTAAACTTATCCTCAATATGAAGACGCTTTCGTTGATTCCTCAACAGAATATAAGTCTTGCTGGCTTTTATAGCATTTAACGGTGTAAAGGCTAATGAGAGAAAACGTGCATTTAATGGCAGTTTTATTTTGTGGTTTGCATGCTATCGCCAAAGGCTGATAGAAAACCATCTGAATTCATGCTGATATTGCAGCTTATAAGAGATAAAGACAGAAACGGTTAAGAGCGTGAAAAGCAAATTTGCAGATAAGATCAAAGTGAAAAAAGTTACGGCACCACAGGCCAAGGCTTTTTCGGTTCACTTACTCACCGCATCCGGCTCGTTTCTGGCATTCCTGTCAATCGTCGCCGCCAGCGATGGGCGCTGGACAGCAATGTTCTGGTGGTTAGGCCTGGCACTCTTTGTCGATGGTATCGACGGACCAATTGCCCGCAAACTCGAAGTCAAATATGTCCTGCCAAATTGGTCGGGCGAATTGCTCGATAATATTATCGACTATGTGACTTATGTTTTAATTCCCGCTTTTGCGCTCTATCAAAGCGGTTTTATGGGACAAAATCTGTCCTTCATTTCCGGTGCCATTATCGTTGTCTCAAGTGCGATTTATTACGCCGACACGGGGATGAAAACGCGCGAAAACTTCTTTAAAGGTTTTCCGGTTGTGTGGAATATGGTGGTTTTCACGCTGTTTATCGTGCGCCCGGGCGAATGGGTCGCTTTCAGCATTGTCGTTGTTTCGGCCATTCTCTCGTTCCTGCCGATTTACTTTCTGCACCCAGTGCGGGTTGTGCGCTTGCGTAAGCTTAATTTGAGCATTTTCCTGCTCTGGTGTGTGCTGGGGATCGTCGCACTTTATTACATGCTCGATGCACCATTATGGCTGCGTGTAGCAATTTCCGTTGCAGGTCTTTATATGTATTGCATCGGTGCGATTATGCAGTTTTTTCCAAAACTTGGTAGTTCAGGTAAAAGTTTGAAGGGTAGCATATGATGATCAATGCAATCAGCGTATCGCAAACGGGTGGCGCGGAAGAACTAAAATACCAAACAGCGGAAATTGGCGAGCCACAAGCAGGTGAAGCCAAAGTTCGTCATGTCGCGGTTGGTGTAAATTTCATTGATGTGTATTTCCGTACCGGCCTTTACAAGGCAGAAAAGCTCCCCTTTACCCCCGGTAATGAAGGTGCAGGTATTGTGGTTTCTGTCGGTGAAGGTGTCACGAATGTAAAGGTTGGTGACCGCGTTGCTTATGTCGGCTCTCCCGGTTCTTATGCGGATGAACGCATTGTTGCAGCCGACCGTTTGGTGATTGTGCCGGATGAAGTGGATTTGAAGCAAGCAGCTGGCATGATGCTCAAAGGCATGACCGCGCAATATTTGCTGCGCCAGACTTTTAAGGTTCAAAAAGGTACTACGCTTTTGTTCCATGCCGCTGCCGGTGGTGTGGGCTTGATTGCTGGGCAGTGGGCAAAATATTTAGGCGCAACCGTTATCGGTACTGCCGGTTCGGAAGAAAAAGCCAATCTTGCCCTTGCGCATGGTTTTGATCATGTCATCAATTATAATACAGAAAATTTCATTGAGCGCGTTAAAGAAATCACCAATGGTGCAGGTGTTGATGTCGTCTATGATTCCGTCGGAAAAGATACCTATATGGGTTCGCTGGATGTGTTGAAATTCCGCGGCATGCTGGTGAGTTTCGGCCAGTCCTCCGGTTCTATTCCGCCATTTGATCTGGGGCTTTTGTCACAAAAAGGTTCGTTGTTTGTAACTCGTCCAACACTTTTCCATTATATCGCCAAGCGTGAAGAGCTGGAAAGAACGGCTCAGGATCTGTTTGATGTGGTGGCTAAAGGTGTGGTGAAAATCAATATCAACCAAACCTATGCACTGAAAGATGCCCGTCAGGCGCATGAGGATTTAGAGGGGCGCAAAACCACCGGCGGAACAATCCTGCTTCCTTAAAACGTGAATGATAATTTATAAAAAAGCGGCCTTGAATGATCAAAGCCGCTTTTTTATTGTCCGTTTTAATAGGCGTTTTCTGTATTGAGCAACCGGATGGGGGTTAGAAGCAAAATCTTCAGATCAAACCATAGTGACCAGTTTTCGATATAATAAAGATCGAATTCGGTGCGCATACGGATTTTTTCGGCATTATCAATTTCACCGCGCCAGCCATTTATCTGTGCCCAGCCAGTCACGCCTGGTTTAACGCGGTGGCGAGCAAAATAGCCATCCACCACTTCATTATAAAGCAGATTGTGCGAAATAGCAGAAACCGCATGCGGGCGAGGGCCGACCAGAGACAGTGAGCCGCCAAGCGCATTAAAAAACTGCGGTAATTCATCAATTGAAGATTTACGGATGAAACGTCCGACGCGTGTAACGCGCGGATCATTGCGGCTGACTGTTACTTTGGCGTTAAAATCACTCTGCTCATGATACATTGAGCGGAATTTCCATACCTCAATCACTTCATTATTGAAACCATGGCGCTTTTGTTTGAAAAACACAGGGCCGCGACTGTCTAGTTTGATCGCGACGGCTGTCAGCAACATGATCGGTGAAAAAATGATAATGCCGATAATGCTGAAAACAATATCGAAAATCCGTTTAGCGACAGAATCCCAATCGGTAATTGGTTTGTCGAACACATCGAGCATCGGCAGGTTGCCGATATAGGAGTAAGCACGCGGACGGAAACGCAGGTGGTTATTATGTGCAGATAAGCGGATATCAACCGGCAGCACCCACAGCTTTTTCAAGAGCGACAAGACACGTTCTTCGGCAGAAATGGGTATCGATACAATCAGCATATCAATATGGGCGATACGGGCAAATTCAACCAGTTCGGATATATTGCCAAGCTTGGGGTAACCGGCCACAATAGGTGGCGAACGTCGGTTGTCACGGTCATCAAAAATACCGCAAATACGGATATCATTTTCAGGCTGTGCTTCCAAAGAGCGGATCAATGTTTCGGCATTACCGCCGCCGCCAACAATCACTGCGCGCCGTTCCATCGTGCCATCACGCACCCATAAGCGGATTTTATAAGCGGTAATCGCGCGCATCAAGGTTAGGATAATGAAACCAGAAACGAACCAAAGCAAAAACCAGCCACGTGAAAAATCTGCCGAAACCTTGAGCAAAAAGGCAGCCGCCGTCAGCACTGTAAAGGCAGAAATCCATGCCAGAAAAAGACGACTTAAATATTTACGCGGAGTTCTTAAAGCTGAGAGTTGGTAGCCATCATTTATCTCCATGAAAAAGAGATAAAATGCCGCCCCGCAAAGACTGACAAATGGATAATAAAACCAGACCTTGGAAGAAAACCCAACATATAAGAAAAAGCAAGCAAGGCCGACAATGGTGACGGCAGTAAATTCTGCAATACGGGTCAAACCGCAAAACATGACAGGAGAATAAGTATTGCTCCTGTATTGCTCGGCAACTTGCGCAGCCATCGGATTGAGGATCACCGGTTTGGTGTTCGTTGACTGGCCATTTGTATTGTCACTCACGGAGAAAGCCTCACATCGGAAAATGATAGATCAGAACCTAAGGCTTTAACATGCTATAGTGTAAAAACCCTGTAATTTTTTATTTAAAAACAGTATGAACGGCAGAAAAACAACTGCAAAAAATATTAGATATGTTTACGTTAAAATAGTCTCTCGCGTACATAAATTGTGTCACCCGGCATAATAGGTGCGGAAATCATCACGCGTCCTGTAATGATTTCTTGCTTAATCTGACGCGTAATGTCGATATCGCTTTGGTTGGCGCGAGGGCTAAAGCCTCCAGCGGCCGCAATTGCCTTTTGTGCAGTCATACCGGGCACATAGCTATATTGTCCGGCGGCCCCCACTTCTCCCATAATGAAGACAGGGCGATAACGGTCAATTTCAACGCTGACATTCGGTTGGCGCAAATAGCCATTGCGTAAATGATTGCTGATTTCTGCTTCCAGCTGTTTCAAAGTTTTGCCACGGGCAGGGATATTACCAATCAGTGGGAAGGAAATAAAACCGGCCGGATCCACATTATAGGTATTGGTCAGATCACTTTGTTCGAAGACAGTGACCCGAATGCGGTCACCGGCATCCAATATATAAGGTTGATTGAGTACTTTGTAGAAACTATCGGGAGCAGGGCGATAGCCGGAGCAGCCGCTAAGTGAGAGGCAAACAGCAGCAATGGCAAGAAATGCACATTTTGTTTTGCCATTATTTGACTTTAGCTGACCAAACATCACTGCCCCTTAGGAAATATCAAGCCTATGTTAATTTACATAGCTTGATACATTGATTCCCGATTATTTATCATAAAGCTTCACATCCTTTATCAAATAATTAAGGTTAATACAGAGTAAAGAATGTTGGGTGGAGTTGATTTTATCATAAAAATCAACTCATTCGTTTAAAATCATATAAAAACATGTCTCTTGCCAGTTTGACGTTAATGCTTAAGTGATGAAGTTTAATTAGATTTTCTCTCGAATATCGGGAGTATGACGTCAGTGGAGTTTGGGGATGTCCGGTAAGGACATGAAAAGAGGCTTTTCATTTAAAGAAGCTGACATTGACAGCACTGTTCTTTTTAAAAGCATCTTACATAATTCATATCTGATTATTGGCGGTGCGGCTCTCATGGGGCTGATTGCTTGGGTTGTCTGCTATTTGATTTACCCGGATATTTTAATTGCAGCCAGCCTCAAAACCGGTAGCTCGCATGCTGTTTTATCGTTTAAAATCATCAGTGCTTGCTGCATTAGTGGAATTTTGCTTATTGCCACGATGGTTATTTTGTCGGAGCTGATGAGCGGACGAGCGCTGATTGCACCTTTCATCGAACAAAAAAATGTGATTGAAGATGAGCTGCGCAGGTCTTTGCAAAACGGATCGCTGGTGAAAAAATCTGATGAAGATAATGTGATGAGCGAAGAAAAACCAAAGCTGCAAAGTGGCATCAATCTGTCTGATTTTGGCTCGACATTCGATAAAATGGATATTGATTATACGATCAATTCTTTTGCTCGTGCATTGCATTATTTGGATATCAGCCGGATTGTGGCAATCTCGGCCGAAGGTGATAACGGTGCCGTGGTAACCCTTGAATTGGTGCGTGAACTTGCCGATCGTGGTTCACGTGTAATTCTCGTTGATATGACCGGAACGGGAGCCGTCAGCGCTACTATGCTTGATGGTCATTATGAGGCTGGTTTGACCGATCTGCTAATTGGCCGTGTGCGCTTTGCAGATGCGATACATGCCGATCATTATTCTGACGCCCATGTAATGCCACTTGGTTCTTCAAATCCGTCTGAAGCAATGCTCAATGAAAAAGATTTGAGCCTTATCATTGGTGCGCTCGAGACAGTTTATGATTGTGTGGTACTGGAATGCGGGCCTTCATGGGCAGAAGATATTACGGCTCTCATTACCGATAAAACGCAAATCGCGCTCACCATTTATAATAGTGAACGCGAAATCATCTCAGACCATGCAAAGGATTTAGCCCAAAACGGCTATATATCTTTTATACGTCTGCACGCGAGCGAGGCGGCTGCGCCATCCACCAGATAATGCCCATAGCCGGTACAATCCACAGCAGACCGGTAATGGCAAAATAAAGCAAATGCACCCAGACACTTGCATCACCTAAATGGGCAACCGCAATGATTGTTGCCAGTAATGCATAAATTATCACCAGCGAAACCAGCAAAAAAGTTCCGATCAGTTTTTTCAAACGCACTGGCAATGTTTCTCTCCCGAAGATTTTTATAATTCATTATAACGTGGCCCGCTTATAATGATAGTAATTTCCGGAGTACAGATTCATCATGAATGACGTGCCTATCTGTCGCGTGTTGCTGACTTGTCAGCCCGTGATTGATTTGTCATTTATTCTCCGATGTTTACGTCCACGCTGGCAATACGCTAAAGCTGGGACGTAAAATTTGCTTCAAGTGATGAAAATTACTTTGTAATCAACCATTCACGCGAATTAGCGTGAGCGCAGGGTTTTAAAATGACAATTGCTTCGATGCCGGACTATCCAACAACGAATGGCGCAGGCTTGACCGAAAAGCAGCGTCGTGACCGTAACCTTGTCAAATATTGGCTTTATGCGGTTTTTGTCGTGTTGATAGCGATCGTGATGGTGGGGGGCGCAACCCGCATGACCGGTTCCGGCCTTTCCATCACTGAGTGGAAACCTATCCACGGGGTTATTCCGCCGCTCAATCATGTAGAGTGGCTCGAAGAGTTCGAGAAATATCGCCAAATTCCGCAATATGAACAAATCAATAAAGGTATGAGCCTTTATGAGTTTCAGTATATTTTCTGGTGGGAATGGGTGCATCGTATGCTGGCGCGTTTTGTCGGCTTTCTGGTTGCCATTCCATTGATCTTTTTTTGGGTTAGTGGCCGTCTGCAAGGTGGCCTGAAAACCAGTATGCTTGGTATTTTGGCTCTTGGCGCTTTGCAAGGTGCCATCGGCTGGTGGATGGTTGCATCAGGCTTGAGTGTTCTCACCCATGTTAGCCAATATCGTTTGGCTGTGCATTTAACCATGGCCTGCATCATTATCACTGCCGTCTTTTATGTGGCACGGGGCTTGGTGGAATATACGGACAGTAAAGCTGATCGAAATATCCAGCACTTTGCCGGTTGGCTGGTTTTTGCGGTTCTGGTGCAGATTTATCTGGGTGGTCTGGTTGCAGGTCTCCATGCAGGGCTTACCTTCAACACATGGCCGCTGATGGATGGTGCGATTATACCGTCTGATCTTTTTAGCCAGTCACCATTGTGGCGCAATATTTTTGAAAACCCGAAAACCGTTCAGTTCATTCATCGTATGGTGGCTTATACGGTATTGCTGCTGGCGGTCTTGCATGTGGTGCAAACCATGCGTCATGCGGCTGGCACAACGCACGCCAGACGCGCTCTCGTGCTGACATGCCTTATTTTGGTGCAGGCAGGTATTGGTATTGCAACTTTGCTGACCATGGTGCCGCTGCACTGGGGGCTGTTGCATCAAGGCTTTGCTTTGGTCGTATTGGCATTTGCTGTTGCACATTGGCGTGCAACTAAAGGCGCTTATTGATTTTTCAAAAGAAATGATTGCGGCTGTGCATGATCGCAGCCGCAACCCGCAATGCATTTTCCTCATCCTCTATACTGCCATCTTCAGCGTGCCAACTTGCGGACAAGGCACCATAGCTCACAGCATAATCCAAAATATGGCGTGGTGTTTGATTAAGTGCCGTGGCAAAACATTCAGCCATTTTTCCAATACGTGACGGATCGGCCGTTAAATCTATCTGATGGAGCGGATTATAAAACATATTGGCTGTATCAAAGCCCATGTCGCCATAAAGACCTTTTGGGTCAATGACCAGCCAGCCACGTTTGCTCAGCATGATGTTTTCATGATGAATATCACCATGCAATACCCGTAAATTTCGCTGATTATCAAGTAAGCGCTCAGCGATAGCTCCGGCTTTGATGTAAAAGCTTTCGGCGTTGTCTATGCGTTCTTGATCGGCTTTATTAAACAGGCTTTTAAAACGATCACGCAATGGCTGTAGTTGCGCCGGAACCGGTTTGTCTGCCATTTTATCTGATTGTGCCAGCAGGTCTTTGATGACCTCGGCAGCGATATCCGTGGCATCATTATCGGACTGCTCGGTAATGACCTGTTTTAAGGTTTTGTCGCTCGCATATTCCAACAGCATCTGGCGGCCTTGAAAATCAAGCAGACGCACGCAAGCGCCGCCATTGTGCCATTTTAGATAATGAAAACCACGTAACTCGTCTTCATCATCGTCAAATATTTTTATCTCTTTGACGATGGCAATTTCATCATTCAGGAGCCGGACTTTCCAGATGAAACTACTAAAAGTTTCATTCAGTAGCTCGTGCTCCAGAATTGCCCAGTCTTGCGGGAAGGCTGGTATGATCATTATTTAGCTCAGCATCAAATCCATGTTTTGGACAGCTGCCCCTGATGCACCTTTGCCCAGATTATCGAGAACGGCGACGAGATTAACCTCACCATCACCTTCAGTGCCAAAGACATAAAGCTTCATACCGTCGGTGCCAGAAAGCTCTTCTGCATCAATGCGGCCAGCTTGAACGCTTTCCTCCAGTGGTACAACGCGGACAATATCTTGCCCTGCATAGTGAGCGGTAAGCGCCTCATGGATGCTTTTAAGCGAGGCTTTGCCCTGCATTTGATCGAGGAAAAGCGGAACCTGAACGATCATGCCCTGTGCAAAGCGACCAACGCTTGGGCTGAAAATGGGGCGCTTTTCCAAACGGCCATGCATTCGCAATTCCGGTACATGCTTGTGGCGCAGCGTGGTGCCGTAAAGGAAGTTGTTGGCGCTGATATGTTCCGGATTATTTGGATCTTCCATTTGTGCAATCATTTGTTTGCCGCCGCCGGTATAGCCCGAAACAGCATTGACGCTGATCGCATGATCGGCATCCAGTAACCCTGCATCACGCAATGGACGAACAAGCGCAATGGCGCCGGTCGGGTAGCAACCGGGATTGGCCACAAGGCGCGCAGACTTGATGCGCTCGCGCTGTGCTTTTTCCAGCTCGGCAAAACCATAAGCCCAGTCGGAATGGATACGATGCGCTGTGGATGTATCAATGATACGGGTGTCATTGTGGCCGTGTAAAAGGCTGACAGCTTCTCTGGAAGCGTCATCAGGCAGGCAAAGAATGGCAATATCGGCAGCGCGCAGATAATCAGCGCGCATATCCTTGTTGCGGCGTTCTTCCTCGGGAATCGAAATAACTTCAAGATCGGTGCGGCCAGCCAGTCGGGTGCGGATTTGCAAGCCGGTTGTGCCATGTTCGCCATCAATGAAGATTTTCGGTTTCATTCTTCTTTGCCTTATCTTTATAAATTACAACAAGTTACGATTGTTTTCTTATAATTCAATTTAGAAAAACAAACGTGTTTATAAGGGGCAGTTTTGAGTCTGCAATTTCATTCATACAATATAATCACTGCACAATCATCGCGATTATATTCTATTTGTATGATTTCATTAGAGTGTCGTAAACAGTAGGTTCCTGTATCTCTCTGTCATGCGATAAAACATATAAAAAAAGCGGATCCGAAGACCCGCTTTCTTGTTCGAAGTCGAAAAGCGTATTAGCGCTTCGAGAACTGGAAAGAACGACGGGCTTTCGCGCGACCGTACTTTTTACGTTCAACAACGCGGCTATCACGTGTAAGGAAGCCACCTTTTTTCAGCACTGCACGCAGGCCTGGTTCGTAGTGGGTCAGAGCCTTGGAGATGCCGTGACGAACAGCACCAGCCTGACCGGACAGGCCACCACCGGCAACGGTAGCGATAACATCGAACTGGCCGTTACGGTTTGAAGCAACGATTGGCTGCTGCAGGATCATCTGAAGCACTGGACGTGCGAAGTAAGCGGTGAAATCTTTACCGTTTACAGTGATCTTGCCGCTGCCTGGCTTTACCCAAACGCGAGCTACAGCATCTTTACGCTTGCCGGTTGCGTATGCACGGCCAAGTTTATCGAGCTTCTGTACATGAACCGGAGCTGCGGCTTCAGTTGCAACAACTGTGCCCAGATCTTCGAGCGAGTTTAGCTCAGCCATGATTATGCAATCCCTTTGTTCTTACGGTTCAGCGCGCCTACGTCCAAGACTTCAGGCTGCTGAGCTTCGTGCGGGTGGCTGGTGCCTGCATAAACACGCAGGTTCTTCATCTGACGACGACCGAGCGGGCCACGTGGAACCATACGTTCAACGGCCTTTTCGAATACGCGCTCAGGGAAGCGGCCTTCAAGAATCTGGCGAGCTGTACGCTCTTTGATTCCGCCCGGATGGCCGGTGTGCCAGTAGTATTTCTTGTCGGTATATTTCTTACCGGTGAATACAACCTTGTCAGCATTGATTATGATGACATTGTCACCATCATCAACGTGTGGGGTGAAGGTTGGCTTGTTCTTACCGCGCAGAATGTTGGCGACGAGAGTGGCAAGACGACCAACGACGAGACCTTCGGCGTCAATCAAAATCCACTTCTTCTCAACTTCGGCTGGCTTCTGAGAGAAAGTTGCCATAAAAGTTTTCCTTGGATAATCCTTCCTGCATGGAAGGCATTTTTTGTTGCTTGTATTATGAGCGTTCCGAATGGAGCATTCACAACATAAACAAATGCGCAAAGTTAACTTCACACATTCTGGGTGTCCCATACACAACTGTGCGACGCTCGTCAAGCGCGTTAAAATCAATGTATTATAAATTACTCAATAAAATCAGTCGCTTAATTTTATGGTATTATAATACCTTATAATTTATCGGTTTAGCGGCACTGAATATGTGGTGGTTGCATGAGCAATTAAAGCGTCATTACTGTCTGTGATGAAAATGTCCACAACAGCAAGGCGCTTGCCAAGTTTGAGTAATCTTGCCTCTGCCGTGAGTAATCCGGCCTCGGCTTTACGTAAAAAATTGATATTCAGATTTGTGGTCACAGCCAGTGCAACAGGGCCGATATGAGCCAAAATCACAGCATAGGCACTGACATCCGCCAACATAAAAAGAGAAGGACCGGAAACCGTATTGCCAGGGCGCAAATGTTTGGCACCTGCATTAAGTGTCATGATAGCCGTGCCTTCTTTGATGGAAGACACATGATAATCGCGACCGGTTTCGTGCAATTGCGGAAACTCGCGGCTTAGAAAACCTTCCAATTCTTCCACCGACATAACGGGTTTTAAATTTACCTGCACAATTTTTTTCCCTCTTAAATTTGACGCAAAACATGTCATACTCATTAAACAAAGCAAACCTTACTAAAGGGCTATTGATGAGCACGTATTTGAATGACAGCGATGCGGAATTGCGCGAAATTTTGTCTGATGTGAAAACAATTGCGCTGCTTGGCGCATCCCCCAATGAGGGCCGGCCGAGCTATCACGTGATGGAGTTTTTACTACAAAAAGGTTATCGCGTTTTGCCGGTTAATCCGGGCCAAGCAGGCAAGGAAATATTGGGGCAGACTGTTTATGCTACTTTGAGCGATATAACTGAACCTGTCGACATGGTTGATGTCTTCCGTGCATCCAATGCGGTTGCTGGTATTGTTGACGAAATTCTGACTTTGAGAATACTGCCGAAAGTGCTGTGGACGCAGCTTGGTGTAGTTGATGAAAACGCAGGAAAACGCGCCCATAAAGCAGGGCTCAAAGTGGTTATGAACCACTGTCCGGCGATAGAATATCCGCGACTAATTGGCTGATTTTACGCATTTGAATGCTGATCTGGTTTTATTTTCTTAAAATTACATTTCTTAAGAAAATATTTTGCGTAAAGGCAAGCTTTCTAGCATCGGATCATTTGCTTTTTTATGGTTTATCCATAAGTTCACTAGCAATAAAAACGGCATTGCGAAAATATTCGCCTATGGAGGGATTTAATGTCAAAGCGCGCACCTGCAATTGAAACACTGGCAATTCATGCCGGAGCGAAACCGGATCCGACCACAGGCGCACGGGCAACGCCGATTTATCAGACCTCATCATTTGTATTTAATGATGCAGATCATGCAGCCTCATTGTTTGGCTTGCAGGCATTCGGCAATATTTACACCCGCATCACTAACCCAACCACTGCTGTTTTGGAAGAGCGCGTTGCAGCACTGGAAGGTGGTACCGCGGCTGTTGCGACCGCATCCGGCCATGCAGCCCAAATGCTGGTTTTCCACACCATCATGCAGCCGGGCGATAATTTCATTGCCGGTAACAAACTTTATGGCGGTTCGATTAACCAGTTCGGTCAATCTTTCAAATCCTTTGATTGGCAGGTGCGCTGGGCAGAGGCTACCGATCCGGCTTCTTTTGAGGCACAAATTGACGACCGCACCCGCGCGATTTTCGTTGAAAGCTTCGCGAATCCGGGCGGTATTGTTGTTGATATTGCTGCGATTGCCGAAATTGCGCATAAGCATGGCCTGCCATTGATTGTTGATAATACGCTTGCCTCGCCTTATCTGCTGCGCCCGATCGAGCATGGTGCCGACATTGTTGTGCATTCATTGACAAAGTTCATCGGTGGTCATGGCAACTCCATGGGCGGTATTTTGGTTGATGGCGGCACGTTTGACTGGGCAAAATCCGGCAACTACCCGCTCTTAAGCGAACCACGTCCTGACTATGCCGGCATGGAACTGCACAAAACTTTCGGCAATATTTCCTTCGCTATTGCGGCGCGCGTTCTTGGTCTGCGTGATTTGGGGCCTGCTATTTCGCCATTCAATGCTTTCCAGATTCTGACTGGCGCAGAAACATTGCCACTGCGTATGCAGCGCCATTGCGACAATGCGCTGACAGTAGCCACATGGCTGAAAGCGCATGATAAAGTCGCTTGGGTAAACTATGCTGGTCTGCCTGATGATAAATATCATGCCTTGCAGCAGAAATATGCACCAAAGGGTGCAGGCGCTGTCTTCACCTTTGGTTTGAAGGGTGGTTATGACGAAGGTGTTAAGTTCGTCGGCAATCTCGAATTGTTCTCGCTGCTCGCTAATATCGGCGACACACGCTCACTGGTCATTCATCCGGCTTCCACCACACACCGTCAGCTAAACGACGAGCAAAAAGTGGCCGCAGGTGCAGGGCCGGAAGTTATCCGTCTCTCAATCGGCATTGAAGATGCCGATGATATTATTGCAGACTTGGAACAGGCTTTGGCGAATATCTAAATTTTCCATACAAACAGAAAAGACCGCGCTTTTATCCAAAGTGCGGTCTTTTTTATGTGCTGAATTTTAAAGGCTGTCGGTCAATTGTTCCAAGCGATAGGTCAAAAGACGCTCAAAACGGTTTTCAAAATTAATTGTCTCAACACGATCAAAGCGCTGTTGTTCTTTATCGTGTTTCGCCATGATCTTTTCAGTCACGCGATTGATGTCGTCACGTAAATCAGCACAATCCTTGCGGCTGTAAAGTTTGGCGATCTGCTGCTCCATTTCACTGGCATGAGCGCGCGCAATCACCAGATGGCTTTCTTCATGGCGCTTGATGTCGCTCGACAAAGTATCCCAAATCAGTGCCAATTCCAAAGGTGCGTGTTTGCGCTGTTTCCAGCGCGGCAAAAATACTTTGCCGTGGACATTGACGTAAACACCCGTGACTTTACAGGCTTTGCCATTCTCTTTGCCATAACGTACTTTGGCATCAAAACGGATTTCTGCAGCACCTGGATGATGCTGACCGGTAGATTTGAGAAAAGGCCCTTTATTGGAAAGTGCATAATCTAAATCTTCAGCCGTTTTTCCGTTGATATTATAATATTTAATCTCGCGGAAAATAGAGGCAGACTGCGCCGGTAGCGCGGCCGAAAACAAAACGGAAGCTGCGATCAGAATTTTAAACTTTTTGATCATCCCAGCAACCCTTTTAAAACGCGTGTGTTTATCATGATAATATTTTTTTATTTCAATGTGCCTGACATAAAGAATTACTCGATTGTATCAGCACACAAAATGTTCAAGTAAGTTATAACGCGATAGAATTGAGAATGCGTAGATAATAATCTGCTTTTATCACACTAACCGCAGTTATGATTAATGCATTGAGTTGGAGCACTCATAAATGTTGAAACAATGGCAACTGGCACACGGAAAGACGTTGGAGCTTGGTGCTCAGGCCATCATCATGGGTATTTTAAATGTCACACCGGATTCTTTCTCGGATGGAGGGCAACATCTGCAAGCGAATAGCGCTTTGCAAAAAGCTCGCCAGATGATTGAAGATGGCGCACGGATTATCGATGTGGGCGGTGAATCAACCAAGCCCAATGCTGAAGCGGTGGATGCCCTGACCGAGCAAAAACGTGTGCTGCCGATTATAAAAATGCTGGCAGAGCAGGGTGATTGCATCATTTCAGTTGATACATATCGCGCAGAAACTGCAAAACGCGCAATTGAAGCAGGTGCCCATATTGTCAATGACGTCTGGGGTTTGCATCGTGAACCCGATATTGCCAATGTCGCCAAAGCGACGGGTGCAGGGCTTGTGCTGATGCATACCAGTCGCGAGCGTGAATGCGAAGCTGATCCGCTTGAGGATCAAGTAGTATTTTTTAAAAAATCTATAGAGATCGCACATAAAGCAGGTATTGCAGATAACCAGATTGTGCTTGATCCGGGCTTTGGATTTACCCGTTCATTGGAGGAAGATGTTGAACTGCTTGCCCGTTTTAAAGAAATGGCGCAGTTTCCTTACCCTGTACTGGTGGGGACATCGCGCAAGCGTTTTATCGGCAAAATAAGCGGTATAACTGACCCGTTACAGCGTGATGTGGCCACAAGCGCCACATCTGTCACTTTACGTTTGGATGGTGCGGATATATTCCGTGTTCATAATGTATCAGTCAATGCGCAGGCTCTTGCAGTTGCGGATACCATTCTACAAAGCAAGGGCAGCATGCTTTAAGCAAAAAAGCCTTTAAAATACGATGATCATCAACAATGATAATCGTCTGACAGGCAAAAGAGAGTGAAAATGTACACGATCCGGATGATGAACTGTGCTTTTTTTGCACGTCACGGCGTTTTTGATGAAGAAGAAAAGCTTGGTCAGCGCTTTTATGTCGATGCGGTTTTGACCGTCGATGCCGGCAACGCACTGGAAGAAGACAGTATTGAAGGGACCGTCCATTATGGCGTGGCATTTCAACTGATTGAGAAAATTGTCACCGGCAAGCGTCGTTATCTGATCGAAACTTTGGCACTTGATATTGCCAAAGCCTTGTCTGATCATTTCAAGCAGATCAAACGCGCGGAAATTACAGTGCGCAAACCGCATGCGCCAGTGGCGGGCGTTCTGGACTTTGTTGAAGTAGTGGTGGTTCACGAACAGTGAGTGCAGATAATTTCAAATATAGCGCATGGTTAGGCTTGGGCGGCAATTTAGGCGATCCTGTCTCGTCAATGGCTCGTGCGCTTCATATGCTGGACAGGCGCGAGGACAGCAAAGTCAGTGCTGTCTCAAAACTCTACCGGACCCCCCCTTGGGGCAAAACCGACCAAAGTTGGTTTTACAATGCTTGCGCTCGGCTTGAAACCAACCTGCCGCCATTGCAATTGCTTGAAACTTGTCTGTCCATTGAAGCAGATATGAAGCGCGAGCGGATTGAACGCTGGGGGCCGCGCACGATCGATATTGATATTTTGGTAATGCAGGAAAAAAATGCTGACTTTATCACACTTGATGAAGAGCTTTTGAACTTACCGCATCCACGCATGATGATGCGCGCATTTGTGCTTGTGCCACTGGCAGATATTGCGCCTTATTTGGAAGTTGAGGAGCAAGTGATCGCACAGGCGGCTCAAGTCAGTGATGTGCAAGGTATCGAAATTGCCGACAGCAATGCGGACTGGTGGCGAAAAATTTAAATGACCGACACTAAAAAAGCGGCTTCAGATAATAATCTGAAGTCGCTTTTTAAATCTCTATGACCGATTACTAATTGCGGGCAATATTGCTTGGAACACTGCCGCTTGTGCGTTTCAGGTTAAGGCCGATAACCGGAACCAGTTCTTTTTCAACACGAACTGAAACAGTTACATTCATTGTATTATTGTCGGCAACGCGGGCGAGCATTGCACCATCAAGCTGCTTACGATTCAAGCCTAACACAATACGGTTGCCGCTGACATTACCGGAAACAACATCCAAACCTTTACCGGCAGCGCCATCATTGAAGGCGCCGGTATAGTTTTTACCCTCGCGTGAAATCACAGCTTTCATCGCTTGTGAGAAAACACCAACGCGACAAGAGCCATCCAATGTCATGCCTGAGGTGGTTTCCGGTGTTGTTCCGGCCAGATTGCAGACAAATTTGGTGCCTTTATATTTTCCGGCAACGATCTCACCAGAGCCGCTCCATTGACCTTCGATTTGACGGAAAAACTGCTGATCATTATCAGCAGCCAAAGCCGAGACTGAAAATGTCGTGGCAGGCAACATAAAGAGGCAAGCAGCTAAACGATTTTTCATCACAGTTTTGGTTCCAAATTTTATCAAAGGGGGAGGCAAAAGCCATAAAGTCAGCCTCTATTAGCAACTGCTTCGATAGACTGATAATCGCTTTTAATGGTTAATGCTTCGTTTGCATTGCTGTAAATGTCAACATATTCCCGTTTATTTTTCATTGTTTTTACGAATATTATTGAGCGAGGTCAGGTCGGTGACAAAATCACCAATTCCGGGGCGCTTTTCAGCCAGAAACGGAAGTGGCCGCACAATATCCATCGCAGAAATGCCGATACGTGCCGTCATCAACCCGTTGATGACACCTTCACCAAGTTTTGCGGAAAGGCGGGAGGCAAGCCCATGCCCGACCAGTTGCTGAATAACGCTGTCACCCATCGCAACAGTGCCGGTAACGGCCAAATGAGCAATTACATTACGGGTTAGTTTTAAAAAGCCAAGGCTGCCCGGGCGGCTACCATAAAGCTCTGACAGGCGACGAATAAGCCGCGCTGATTCAAACACCACATAGGCAATATCAACCAACGCACGAGGACTGACTGCAGTGACGATCGAAACGCGTTTGGCTGAATGCATGATCAATGATCGTGCTTGCGTATCAAGTTGCTTCAACAGCTCCGTTTCGGCAAGCTTGATCAGATTGCGGCCGTCGATAATGTCGTCTTTGGTATCATCGAGCAATTTACGACCGCGCGCTGTTGCCGGAATGCTGGATGTAACAGATACAAGCTGTGAAACTGCGTGACGTGCAGCCTTGATATCATCTTTTTGTGCGGCCTCATGCGCTGCCACGCGCAACGATGCAACAGAGGCAAGCCTGCGCAACGAGATCAGCTCTCGGGTGATTAAAATGACAAAGCTGACAAGAGCCACGATCGCAACGACAAGCGTTATCACGCCGAGCCAACTGGTGCGGTTGAACATGGCTTGGATCAGGTCTTCAACCCAAAGCCCGACGGCAAAAGAAAATAAAATTCCAAGGGCCGCAAAAAGCACCGAACGCAGAGATATCCGACTTTTCTTATATTCCGCTTCCGGTACATCCAGATTTTGAATGGCCGCCAATTCATCGGCATCCAGCTCAAAAATATCAACCGGCTCCGGAATGATTTGGCTTGGATCAGAGACTGCGCGTGGTTTGCGAATAGTTTGCTGCTGTTGTTCAGGCGCTTGCGCTGTTTTTTGCTCCGTGACTTGAAAAGAGCCGGGCTTGCGATTTTCACTCATGAAAGGCGGTCTCCGATCAAAAACTGCAATGCACGGTCGAGCCGGATATGCGGCAAGGAGAGGGTGATACCGTCAGAGGTGCTTTCAATTTTAGGAGGACGGAAGCGGATAAAGCGCAGCGCATCATCTTGATGAAAAACTTCATTCTTTTCAAAAATTACATTAGGACTTTTTGGTAAGTCTCCAGGAAATATAGCAGTTTCTGTTTCACCATCGAAGATTTCGCCGTTAATTTTTTCACCCCTTAACGGAGTGCCGACAATGACAGGCAAAACATCTTTGCCTTGGGTGACTGTCGCTTCACGTGTTGCGCGTACTGCTGCCATCGCCAAAACATCAATATCTGCACCGGAAAAATCCACGCGTTGCATCGCACGTTCGACAAGGCGACGCACAATTGCTTCCAGACGATCATGGCTTTCATGGTGCAAATGGTCTGCCTTGGTAGCAGCCACCAGAATGCGACCGATGCGGCGTTGAAACAATCCTGTCAGCAGGCTTGAGCCCCCCGGTCGGAAGCAGGATAAAATATCGGTGAGGGCGCGCTCCAGATCGGCAACCACCGCTCCACCGGAATTGAGTGCTTGCATCGCGTCGATCAGCACAATTTGGCGATCAAGGCGGGCAATATGTTCGCGGAAAAACGGCTTTACCACATGTGTTTTGTAAGATTCGTAGCGCCGCTCCATCATCGATGCCAAAGAGCCGGAATTGAAATCCTCCTGCTTGAGATTGGCGAGTGGTGCAAATGTCAACGCTGGCGAACCATCCAGATCACCGGGCATGAGAAAGCGCCCGGGCGGCAGCGTGGAAAGTGCGCGTTCATCGGCTTTTCCGGCACGCAAATATTCTGTAAAGATGCGCGCCAGATGTTGTGCTGTTATTTCATCCGCAGGTTTTGAAGGGTGCACTAAATTGGCTGCCTGCAACCATTGGTCGGCTAAATCGCGATGCGTAGCCTCTTGCGCCAATTTAAAAGATTCAGCGCTGAATTCCTTATAGCTTTTGCCAAGCAAGGGCAGATCGAGGAGCCATTCCCCCGGATAATCGACAATATCGAGTGAGAGCTTGCCGGCAGACAGCATACGCCCCCATGACGAGGCCGACTGATAATCAATCGTAATGCGCAACTGCGAAATAGCACGGGTCGAATCCGGCCAGATACGTTCATTGATAAGAGCTTGCAGATGCTCTTCATATTGAAAACGAGGAATTGCATCATCTGGTTGCGGCTCCAGATAGCAACGGCTGATACGCCCCGACTGATAGGCTTCAAACAGCGGCAAACGTCCGCCATGAATGAGATTATGAATGAGAGATGTAATAAAAACCGTTTTACCGGCACGGGACAGACCGGTTACTCCAAGCCGCAATGATGGTGATAACAGCGAACGCGACCGATCAGCCAGCGTATCAAAAGCAATCAGTGCCTCGTCGGTCAATGTGGTCATTTTTGCCAAATGTCAGCCTCATCAATATCTGCAGTGACTTAAATATATGATGCCGCAACGAATTAGCAATCCGGCATGATGGCAAAAGCAATATGGGTAACAATCAGATTTTATCAAAGTGTAGGGAAGGACATAAGTTGCCCATTACGCGGGCCGATTTCAGTAAATGACACATCAAAATCAAATACAGCTAGTCCAGCTGTGGGGAAACCGGCACGCAAACGCTCGAATGCGATGCCGGATTGGTTGCCGGTCAAAGCAAAGGTCAGGTCTTCAATACTTGGGTTATGGCCGATCAGCATAAGTGACTGACATTCTTCAAAAAGATAGCCAAAGTCTCGTATTGCCTGCAAATAATCCGAAGCACTGCCGCTATAAAGCCTGTCACTGAACTCAATCATCGGTGTTTCGTTCCAATGTTTTTGTAAATGCTCCAATGTCTGACTTGTGCGCAGGGCGGCGGAACACAGAATGGCTTCCGGTATCATGCTTTTTCTGGCCATCGCTTGTGCCAAGCCATCAATGATCGCAAATCCAGACGGGTCAAGCGGGCGGTCAAAATCCTTCGCTCCAATAGATGGCCAGCTGGCCAGGGCATGACGCAATAGAAAAAGACGCTTCGAAGTTGATTTTGTCATGTTCTGCCTGAGTTTACAAAAAATGGAACGGATGAGGCGGTCCTTGATGTCACAATTGCCAGTTTTTATCGAAGCATGCAAAATTTATCATGGTCGCAAGATTTTGTATCTGCGATGTTACAAGCCCCATTATACCTTATGCGACTATTAAAGCGGTGTTTTTTCAGATAATTCAAGCCGGATAAGGAGAAAATACAACCTTTCCTTTCATTGGGTGAATATTCTTGGGATACACACTAAAAAGTGGCAATAAAGGCTTATTTGATGTTGTGCCGATGTGAATGTCGATTTATAGAGACACCTCGTCTCCTAGGTGTGGGGTGATTCAGATGAGTGAATTAATTAACCTTGACTACAGGCCTGCCGATGACGAACCGTTCATGAATGAACGGCAGAAGTCGTATTTCCGTGGCAAGCTGATTGCTTGGCGTAATGATATTTTACGTGAAGCCCGTGAAACACTAGAAACGCTACAACAAGAAAATTCAAACCATCCTGATTTGGCTGATCGTGCTTCGTCCGAGACAGATCGCTCAATTGAGCTTCGTGCCCGTGATCGTCAGCGCAAGCTGATTTCTAAAATCGATGCAGCTTTGGGACGGATTGATGAAGGTACATACGGATTTTGTGAGGAGACCGGTGACCCAATCAGTCTGAAGCGTTTGGATGCCCGTCCGATTGCCACGCTTTCAATTGAAGCGCAGGAACGCCATGAGCGTCGGGAAAAAATTTACCGTGATGATTAAACTGTCAATGTTATCATTATTATGATTTTAAAAGGGCTGTGAAATTCACAGCCCCTTTTTTATATGCTGGTTTTAGCGTTCCGGATTAATGGATAATTCGCCGAGTAGTTTTTCCATTTCATCTTCGATATCAACGGATAATTCTGCCTCGATATCCATTTCCCCCAGATCCATTTCCATATCGAGGGATGACAATAGTTCTTCTTCCAGCATCAGAGACATTTCATCCTCAGCCTTGTTCGCAGAAGATTTTGCCGGTTCAAAGAAATCTGTATTCAAATCATTGAACAGTGCTTGATCAAGTGCATCATCGAGTGAGGCAAAATTATTTGCTTCATTGGATGGCTGAGGATCAAAACCTGGTTCAGGCTTTGAGGCCTGTTGCGGTGCAAAGCTTGGTGTTGCCGAAGCTGGTCTTACATCATCAAGCGAAGCAGCTTTTTGCGGGGTAACACTATCTAAACGACCATTGGCTGCGGTTGCAGCTGTGGCTGCTACCGTTGCAGTTGCAGCAGTTGCGACAGCAGACGTAGATGAAGATGCAGATGCAGATGCAGATGAAGCCGACGTCGACGTCAGAACACCTTGTGAAACCTGACTAAGCGGATAGGCCGGATGGGCGCGATGGGTTGTAGGCTTTGCAACAGGTGCTGCCGGCATGACTGTACGCGGTTGAGGCGTGGCAGCCTTGACATTTTGCACCGGTGCTTCGGGGACAGGCTTTACAAAGACCGGTGGTGTCGGAACGGTTTTTGCAGGTACAGGCGAAACCACATGCTCGGAGCGATATATGGTCTGCTGGTGCAGGGCGGCAGTCTGCATTGGAGCCGGCTCGCTCATTACTAATGGCTTTTGCACTATTGGTTTAAGGGCTTCAACCGGCATTTGAGCTGCAAATGAAGGTGCCGATGCCGGGGTGCTTGATACATTATCTAATGCCAGCGTTTCGGAACGCTGATGGGCTGCCGGACGAGCAGGGGCCTCAAGATTAAAATCATCAGTCTGATTATTTTGATAGCGGGCAATCTGCGCTTCGGTAATACGGGAGCCGCGGGCATAATCACTGTCAGCTGTGATATTTTGTTCAACAACAACATCGGTCGGGCCGCCGATCAGGATCAGATGCTCTACATCATCACGACGAACCAGAACCAATTTACGTTGATTGTCGACATTCGCGGCATCAACGACAGCAAGGCGGGATGAAGGTTCATGGTGATTATGTGTAAATGACTGCGAACCAGCTATTGTGCCGCTAAAACGTTTAATAATTGCATAAACAATGAAAATGGCCACTAAAATGGCGGCAAATAACAGTATGAACAGTACGATATTGGCGGTTCCTTCACCAAGAATGCCGCTAAGCGATTCCTTCATCCTGTGACCCCTTTAAATTTCCGATCAGGACTTAAACAATAAAATGCAGACCTTGATGGCTGTCTGTTTGTTACAATCATTGTAATCAAGATGCCCGATCTGTTGTGCAGTTTGCATATCTACAAGAGATCAATCACAGCACAATGGGTTAAGTTAACTGCACTCTATAAAAAATGTGGTTAAAATCATGTTCCGGTTCTTTAAAAGGCTGAAATGACCCAAAAACATGTTTGAAAGCTATATTAGCATAAAATGTTAAAAAAATATCGTCATGACTGCGAATCGTCGGCTCTTTATGTTCAGACATTGCAAATTATAGCATCAGACATGTGAGAGACTAACCATCAATGAGCACTAGAGGGCCGGAAAAAATAGCTGGTTTCCGCCCGCTATCCGGTTATCAGTGTAAAGGCTGCGGTAAATTTCAAAGCAAGAGTAGTTAAGCACGTTAAAATTCGTTATCACATCAGCTGTGATGCAATATAATCTAAAGACAGGGTGGCGGGGCGTATGTCTCAGCAGACAAAAACCGAACTTTTTTCACGACCGGCTGTGAATGAAAAACCAACTGCAGGATCAGGACTGCGGCTGTTGGTGCTCGGTCTTGTACTGATTGGATTGACTGTTTTCTTCTTGCTGTTCCGCGATCAGTTGGGCGAGGGCTTCGTGCTGGCGATTCTTGGTCTTCTGGCCATGTTGGGCGTGTTTTATCTGATTGGCTCTACCATTGGTCTGATCAAATTTAATCGTGGCGTGAAAGATGCCAATCTTTCTCACTCCTTTTTGGATACGATGCCTGAAGGGACGATTGTTTCTGATACTAAAGGCCATATCGTATACGCTAATCAGGCCTATGCACAGATGACCGGTGCTGCAAGCCGTGAAGAATTGCGCACACTTGATACGATTCTGACCTCTGAATCCGGTGGATCTGATGCCATTTATCGTTTGTCCAATGCTGTTCGTGATGGTTTTTCTGCACAAGAAGAAATCCGCCTGCGTGGTCCTCTTGTTCACAGTCATAGTTTGAATGCAACCAGCCTCACACCAACATGGTATCGCATCAAAGCGCGCCCCGTTGCGGGTAATGAAAGGCATAAAGGCCCGCTGGTAGCCTGGCAAATTTCGGATATTTCTCATGAGCGTGCCGAGCAGGAACGCTTTTTTCAGGATTTGCAGGAAGCAATCGATCATCTTGATCATGCGCCTGCCGGTTTCTTTTCCGCCGATGCGGGCGGTCGAATTATTTATCTCAATGCAACATTGGCCGAATGGCTGGGCATTGATCTGGCGGCTTTTGTGCCGGGCTCGTTAACACTCAATGATATTGTGGCCGGTAACGGCATGGCATTGGTCAATTCTGTTAAAGCAGAACCGGGTTCAAGCCGCAATTCGGTGATTGATCTGGATTTGGCCAAGCGTAATGGCCAAAGTCTGGCGGTTCGCTTTTATCATCGCGTGCAGATGTTGCGCGATGGTTTGCGCGGCACCAGCCGTACCATTGTACTCAACCGTGCTGAAGGCGATGATGCTTCCGCTGCCTTGCGCTCGGCCGAAGTGCGTTTCACCCGCTTCTTTAACTCTGCACCGATGGCGATTGCCGCAGTTGACAGCAAAGGCCATACATTACGTACCAATGCGCGTTTTCTGGATATATTTTCAACAGTAGTCGAACCGGATGCGATAGAGCGTCAATTTCCGGTAGAAGCGATTGTGCATGAACGTGATCGTGAAGCATTTTCACGCGCTCTAGCAGCAGCTTTTGCGGGGCAGGCGAGCATTTCCCCTATTGATACCGTCTTACCCGGTAATGAAGAGCGGCATATACGCTTTTATATCAGCCCAGTTACCGATATTGGCGGCGAAGATGCCGATGAGGCCGCGATCGTATCAGCGGTTGAAACGACCGAGCAAAAAGTGCTTGAAGGCCAGATGGCGCAAAGCCAGAAGATGCAGGCCGTGGGGCAATTGGCTGGTGGTATCGCGCATGACTTCAATAATGTCCTGACCGCCATTATCATGTCTTCTGATCTGCTCCTCAGCAATCATCGAGCCTCAGACCCATCTTTCCCTGATATTATGAATATCAAACAGAATGCCAATCGTGCGGCTTCTTTAGTGCGCCAGTTACTGGCATTCTCACGCCGTCAGACATTGCGTCCGGAAGTGCTCGATTTAACGGATGTATTGGCTGATTTGCGCATGCTGCTCGCAAGATTGGTGGGCAAAGACATCGATCTGAAAATCGAACATGGCCGTGATCTTTGGCCGGTACGCGCCGATCTTGGCCAATTCGAGCAGGTTGCGGTCAATCTTGCCGTGAATGCGCGCGATGCAATGCCGGAAGGCGGTTTGATTACGCTTCGCACCCGTAATATGCCGCAGGCAGAAGTTGCAGCGCTGCAATATCACGAATTGCCGGAAGCCGATTACGTCATGTTTGAAGTACAAGATAGCGGCAGTGGTATTGCGCCCGATGTGCTGGAAAAGATTTTTGAACCATTCTTCACCACCAAGGAAGTGGGCAAGGGTACAGGTCTTGGGCTTTCGATGGTCTACGGTATCATTAAACAGACCGGTGGTTTCATATATTGTGATTCCGAACTTGGTACTGGAACGGTCTTTAAAATCTTTTTGCCTCGCCATGTGGTGGAGCACAAAGCAGGCAGTGCACAAGCGCCTGCTATAAAAGAGAAAAAGCAAGAGAAAAATGCAGATCTTTCAGGTTCAGCAACTGTGCTTTTGGTTGAAGATGAGGATGCGGTGCGTATGGGCGGCGTGCGTGCCTTGCAGTCGCGAGGCTACACGGTGCATGAAGCCGCTTCCGGTGTCGAAGCTTTGGAAGTACTGGAAGAGCTGGGCGGGCAGGTCGATATCGTTGTTTCCGACGTCGTGATGCCGGAAATGGACGGGCCGACCTTGCTGCGTGAATTGCGTGTACATTATCCTGACATCAAATTCATTTTCGTTTCCGGTTATGCGGAAGATGCTTTTGCCCGCAATTTGCCGGAAGACGCCAAATTCGGATTCCTGCCTAAGCCATTCTCGTTGAAGCAGCTGGCAACAGCCGTGAAGGAAATGCTCGAGAAAGAAGACTGATGCAGGCCAAAAAATTGAAATCCGCCCCGCAAATTGCAGATTTCGCAATTATCGGTGGCGGGCCTGCCGGTTTGATGGCGGCTGATTATTTAAGCCTTCATGGGCAAAGTGTTACACTTTATGAGCGGATGCCAACCGTTGGCCGTAAATTTTTAATGGCCGGAAAATCCGGGCTTAATCTTACGCATAATGAGGATTTTGAGCGTTTCATCACGCGTTATGGTGACCGGTTACCGCTTTTAAAGCCGATTATTGATGCTTTTACCCCTTCTGATTTGCGCCAATGGGCGGATGATTTGGGAGCTGAAACATATGTTGGCACGTCCGGAAAAATTTTTCCCAAAGTCATGAAAGCTTCGCCGCTGTTGCGCGCTTGGCTCAACAGGCTGCAAGAGCAGGGCGTAGTAATAAAAAACCGTCATCAATGGCTGGGTTTTAAGGATGGTGATCATCTTTTTCGCACCGATAACGGTGATGTCTTCATAAAAGCTGATGCTACGATCTTTGCCCTTGGCGGTGCCAGCTGGCCAAAACTTGGCTCTGATGGTGGATGGCAGCAGCAGTTCTTTGAACAAGGCGTAGATATCGAACCGTTAAAACCAGCAAATTGCGGTTTTGATGTCGATTGGAGTTCTGCAATTAAAGAGCGTTTTACCGGTGAACCGGTTAAAACTGTACAAGCAAGTGCTGGAGGCCAAATATTACAAGGTGAATTTGTTATTACGCCTCATGGTGTTGAAGGCAGCCTCATCTATGCTTTTTCGGCTCATTTGCGCGACGAATTACTTCAGGGTCGAAAAGCCGTGCTGACACTTGATTTGGCACCTGCATTATCGCCACAAAAAATTACGCAATCACTCGAACGTCAAAATCCGAAAGCCAGCCTGTCAACGAAATTGCGAAAAGCGGTTGGTTTAAGCCCAGTAAAAATTTCTCTGTTGCGCGAGCTTCCCAAGCTTACGACTGATGAAAATATTGTAGATCGCATTAAAAATTATCCGCTTCAGGTTGAAAGACCGCGTCCGATAGAAGAGGTTATTTCTTCTGCTGGTGGTGTCAGGTTTAATTCAATGAATAGTGATTTGATGCTGAAAAATATGGCCGGTATTTTTATTGCCGGTGAAATGTTGGATTGGGAAGCGCCAACTGGCGGCTATCTTTTAACCGCTTGTTTTGCCACCGGATTGCATAGCGCATGTGGGGCAATGAAATGGGTAAAGGAACATCAACAGCTTCTTTAGTAGCCATAGATTAAGTGGCGATTAAAATTAACATTACATATTCTTCATCTTTTATAGTATTTTCGTTCATCGTCAGTTCATCCGGCTAAAGATAATTTAAGTTAGTCACTTCTTTCAGTGCTTTGTCTGTTTCTCAAGGAGTTCTTAAAAATGAAACGTTTTGTTACCATCTTTTGCGCCACCGGTATAAGTGCAGGCATCGTTCTTTCATCTGTTGCAAGTTCATTGGCCGCACCCGTTTTGCCCTCTTCACTGACACAACCGTCCAATGTTGTTAATGTTCAGCATAAACGTCCATCGCAACATTCCAACAATCGTAAACCGCGCCCGCCACAGCATTCCAACAATCACAAGCCTCGTCCGCCGCAAAATAATGCGCATAGACCACGCCCGCCACAGCATTCACACAAGCCGTCGCGTCCTGGATATTGGAACGGACATAATGGTTATCAGCATTCTCGTCCGGGTTATCGGCGCCACAGCGACGGTTGGTGGTATCCGATTGCAGCCTTTGCCTTAGGTGCAGCTATTGTTGGTGCGACAACGCCTAAACAGCCAGCCCGTCCAACAATGAGTCAGGCACATATAAATTGGTGCGCCAACAAATATCGTTCATACCGTGCCTACGACAATAGTTTCCAACCATATAATGGCCCTCGCAAACTCTGCTATTCTCCATATAGCTGATCACATATATAAATCTTTTTCTAAAGTCCGCTTTCAAGATGTTGAAAGCGGACTTTTTACATCAAAATCTTGTTATAGTGCGATGAAGGTTTGCCATCATCTGCAAATCAATATATTCGTTAGCACATTATTAATGGTAAAAATAAACTGTCAACGAAGGCAGTGCCGTCGTATAAGTTTGATATTTACCATCTATGCTCAGTTTCAGGTGAGAGCCTGTCTCACCGTAAACTGTCGGTTACAACCGGCAAATTGAATCGATTCGTTGAATTTTGAGCAATTCGACAGCGGTTTTAAAAACAAAAGGTGTTTAATGTCGTCTAAATCAGTTTTAGAAAATATTCAAAATTTAGTTGGTCACGGTGTGCATATTGTGCAGGCACTGCGTCAATCATTGGGTTATTCGATCGAAGAGTTGGCTATTGTCTGCGGCCTGACCAGTGATGAGATCACTTTACTTGAAAATAGTGATCAGGTTGAGCCTTCAAAACTTGCACGCATTACCAGTGCAGCTGGTTTCCAGCCTGAGGCCATTGACAAAATAATGGTTAAAGCGTCTTAAAATCGGTAAGCTAATTGTTTACCATATTCGCAAACAGAAGGTATTAATGCCGTATAATCCCTCTTGCTTCCTGTCGCAGATAAAGTTTTAATGAACTGTCAATAATTGGCTGCCATCTGTTATGGGTATCTGAAAACATGGTTTTGATATTCAAAACTATGTTTTTTAATAAGTGAGCGTACGGCATTTATGGAAAATAAATCTGGTTGGTACAAAGCCGGCACTATAATGAATGAAAAGCGCCTGATAGCACTATCGGGTCGCTGTGTTGTTATTGCGGTTATCGGTAGCGTTCTGACAGCCTGTGCAGGCCCATCAGCCGATCAAAAGTCAAAGTCGAAACCCCGCTCGAAAGA
Source organism: Paenochrobactrum sp. BZR 201-1 (assembly GCF_044987585.2). Lineage (NCBI taxonomy): Bacteria > Pseudomonadati > Pseudomonadota > Alphaproteobacteria > Hyphomicrobiales > Brucellaceae > Paenochrobactrum > Paenochrobactrum sp. BZR 201-1. The sequence continues at coordinate 77,931 of NZ_JBJDRZ020000023.1, forward strand.
ATATTTCGCTGAAAGCCAATATGGCGTAAAGGCTAGCCCGCGCGTAACCACGCAAAAAGGCAAGCCTTTGCCGCGTGGTGGCGGGCGTGATCAAGTCGGCAAACCTTACAAAGTTCGCGGCAAGTGGTATAAACCAAAAGAAGATCCCAATTACAAGAAAACGGGTCGCGCTTCTTGGTATGGTGATGCATTTCATGGCCGTTTGACAGCAAACGGCGAAATTTATGATATGCACCATCTGACAGCGGCTCATCCAACAATGCCGCTGCCAAGCTATGCCAAGGTAACCAATCTTGCCAATGGCAGTTCATTGATTGTACGCGTCAATGATCGTGGCCCTTACTCAAATGACCGCATTATTGATCTTTCCAAGCAAGCAGCCGATATGCTGGATTATACGCATCACGGCACCGCGGATGTTAAGGTTGAATATGTCGGGCGCGCGCCGCTTGACGGGCAGGATGATCAATTCCTGATGGCATCATTTCGCGATGGTTCCGATCCGATCGGTCAGCCAGCAACGGGCGTGATGATGGCCATGAATGGCCCGACTCCGACAGCACGGCCGGAAAATAATCCATTTGCCACCAGTCAATCACCATTTGCGTTCAGCAATGAGGCCGCACCGGCAGCTTTTGCTCCTGATGCAACTTTGCCTTCCGCTATTCCTCTGCCGATGCCGCGGCCGGCTGCCGGTTTTGGTATAGCCAATGCAAATCATAATGGTTTTGCCGGCATGGCAGGTTATGCATCTGATCGTATCGCCACTGCATCATTTAAAGAACAGCAGACCTATGGTGGAATTTTGTCCGCTGATGCGATTTCCGCTTCATGGCGCAAGCAGCATGTTCAAGAACCAGCTGATGTTGATTATGTAAATTTGGGATCTTTTACCACCAAGCAACAGGCTGACAAAATGGCTGAACTTTTGAAAGCCTATGGTAAAGTCAGTCATGTTAATATTCCAACCGAGCAGAGTGAAATTTTCACACTAACTGCCGTTGCTAATAGCGGCGATAATGATGCTCTGTTGCGTCAGGCTTGGAAGGCTGGAGCGGTCGATGCCTTTGTCGTGCGTGTCCGTTAAACGTCATCAGCCATTCAAATTAGTATTGCGCAAATTACCCTGCGCAATACTAAAAGCATCGCTATTAATTGCGACATTATCTGCGGCTCAACCAGCTTTTGCCGCCGCTGATTTGCAATTAAAAGCGCCGCAAATTTTACTGCTGGATGATAAAACCGGCACTGTTCTTTTCTCACGCAATATTGACCAAAAATTTCTGCCTGCATCACTTGCAAAATTGATGACGGCTGAAGTTGTATTTGATGCTTTAAACAAACAAGAAATCAGCTTGCAAGACAGCTATGTGGTGAGTGAACATGCATGGCGCACCGGTGGAGCACCCTCACGTACCTCCACCATGTTTGCCAAGATTAAATCTTTGCCTATTGTTGAAGATCTGGTGCAAGGGATGATTGTGCAAATGGCCAATGATGCGTGCATTATTTTGGCTGAAGGCATCACTGGTGATGAGCAAAAATTTGTTGAGCGTATGAATGAACGCGCGCAAAACATTGGTTTAAAAAATTCTGTTTTTGTTAATTCAACTGGTTTGCCCGACGAAGGACAGCATGTCACTGTTGCTGATCTTACCCTTTTAGCACGCCATATTTATCATCAATATCCGCAATATTATCCCTATTATGCGCAGACGGATTTTACATGGAATAAAATCTTCCAGCGCAACCGCAACCCGCTATTATATATGGATATCAATGCCGATGGCATGAGTATTGGCGGCACAACGGAAACCGGTTTTGCGCTCGTCACATCGGCTGAGAAAAACGGACGCCGTTTATTTTTAAGTCTTGCCGGCTTGAAAAATGAGAAAGACCGCAGCGAAGAAGCCCGTCAGTTGATTGAATGGGGTATGAATAATTTTGACGATGTGCGGCTTTTCAATAAAGATACAATTATAGGGCAGGGACAAGTGTTTAACGGTGCCCAAAGTTCAGTGCCTCTCGTTGTGAAAGATAATGTTGATTTGTTGCTGCCCAAAGATGGCCGCTCCGGACTAAGTGCCGAAATAACATATCGCGGACCTCTAAATGCTCCCGTCAAGGCCGATGAGATGGTCGGAACTTTGAAAGTCAAATCCGGCGAGCATATTGTGCGGGAACTTCCTGTTTTTACACAAAATACTGTTGCTCTTGGTAATCTTGAAGAGCGGTCATTGGGTGCATTAATTGAAATTGCAACCGGATGGATACGTAAATTGCTCTGATTGTCGCTCGGCTCTTGCGTCTCAAAGTTAAGCCGCATAAGACGGTGATGAATATCAATTTTATTGCAAGGAGCGCATAGCTGGTGGCCGGATTGTTCATAACATTCGAAGGCGGCGAGGGCGCTGGAAAATCAACGCAAATTGCCCTGCTGGCTGATTACCTGAAAAGTGCAGGTTTTGATCCGCTGATTACCCGTGAGCCAGGTGGCTCAAATGGAGCTGAGGCCGTGCGCCATGTCATTTTAAGCGGTGCTGCGGAAGAATATGGTTCTGCTATGGAAGCAGTTCTCTTTGCAGCTGCACGCAATGATCATATCGAACAATTGATCAGACCGGCTTTAGAGGAAGGACGCATTGTATTATGCGACCGTTTCATCGATTCAAGCCGTGTCTATCAGGGCGTGACAGGTAATTTGGATGCCGGTTTTATGACGACTTTGGAGCGCATTTCGATTGACGGTGTCAAACCGGATATGACCTTTATTCTGGATATTCCAGCTGAAAAAGGCATGGCGCGCGCGCTAAAGCGTCGTGGTAACAAAATTGCAGATCGCTTTGAAAAAGAACAGATTTTTACACAAGAAGAACGACGTCAGGCTTTTCTCAGTATCGCTGCCAATGAGCCAGAACGTTGCAAAGTGATTGATGCCGACAGACCTGTTGAAGCGATTAATCAGGATATCATCGCCGAAATGGCAGCCTTATTGAAAGCCAGAGATTTTACAAAGGCAGCTGATGATGAGTGAGATAGTCAGCCCGCAGACCTATGATACGATTGAAGGCATTCCGGCACCTTCCGCAAATGACTTTCTGACCGGCCATGATGATAATGTGGAATTTTTGGTGCAAGCCTATCAAAGTGGGCGTATGCATCATGCTTTGCTGCTGGAAGGGCCACAGGGGATTGGCAAGGCAACCTTTGCTTTTCAGCTGGCGGGGCATATTTTACAATATCCGCAAGCGGCTCATGCACCGCTGCAACTGAGCAAGCCGGATTTCGACACCCCGCTTTATCGTCAGATTGCTGGCGGCATGCATCCGGCGGTTTTGCATATCAGTCGACCATTTGATCAAAAGACCAGTAAATTCCGCACCGTGATTACGGTTGATGAAATTCGCAAAGTGACGCATTTTCTGACGCGCACCGCATCCGATGATGGCTGGCGGATTGTCATCATTGATCCGGCAGACGACATGAACCGCAATGCGGCCAATGCTTTGCTGAAAACACTGGAAGAACCGCCGGCAAAGGCACTTTTTATCCTGATTTCGCATTCTGCCGGCCGTTTGCTGCCGACAATTCGCTCACGCTGTCAGGCACTGCGCTTCAAGCCGCTTGATAATGGTTCAATGCAATCTGCATTAAGTCTTATCGGTGCGCAGGTAGGCCTTGATACCAATAATGCCGGTTATATGCAGTCGTTATTTGTGCGCTCTGAAGGCAGTGTGCGGCGCGCCTTGCTGATGGTGGCCAATGGCGGTATTGAAATTGCAGATACAGCTGATGCCATTTTAGCGGCGCCCGTTTTTGATGTACCGAAAGCGCAAAATCTGGCGCAGATTTTAAATGGCCGTGAAGCAGAAATACAATATCAGTTATTTATGGAGCATATGCTCAATTTGATTGCTTCAAAGGCTTGCAAATATGCTGAAGATGGTTTTGTCGGCGCTGCCGATGCATGGTCACGTTTTTGGCATAAGATTTCGGATGAAGCAGCGGAAACAATGACCTATAACCTTGACCGCAAACAAGCGGTTATGATTATTTTGCAAAAAACACATCTCGCCAATCATGGCGACCTTATCAGTGTGATGTGATTTAACGCAGAGATTACAAGATTAAGTGACACAGCCTGCCACATAGGATATGTCACAGCTAACAAGATTTGAAACGAAGTAATGTGAAGTTATGAACCGCGAAAAATATTACATCACCACCGCGATCGCGTATCCGAACGGCAAGCCACATATCGGACATGCATATGAACTGATCGCAACCGATGCATTAGCTCGTTTTCAGCGCCTTGACGGTAAGGATGTTCACTTTCTGACCGGCGCTGATGAGCACGGTATCAAGATGTTTCAAAGTGCGCGCAAAGAGGGCATCACCCCGCGTGAGCTGGCTGACCGAAATACGGCTGAATTTCAGAAAATGGCGGTCTATCTGAATTCGTCTCATGACGAATATATCCGCACCTCTGAAGAGCGCCATTATAAAGCCTGTCAGCATATCTGGTCTGCCATGCAGACCAATGGTGATATTTACAAAGGCGGCTATGCCGGTTGGTATTCGGTTCGTGACGAAGCCTATTACGGCGAAGAAGAAACCGAAGTGCGTGCCGACAATGTGCGTTATGGCCCGCAGGGCACACCGGTTGAATGGGTGGAAGAAGAAAGTTATTTCTTCAAACTGTCTTCTTATCAGGACAAATTACTGGCGCTTTATGAAAACCAGCCAGATTTTATCATGCCGTCCGAGCGTCGTAATGAAGTGATTTCATTCGTCAAATCCGGCCTGAAAGATCTGTCGATTTCGCGTACCACTTTTGACTGGGGTATTCCGGTTCCAGGTGATGAAAAACACGTCATGTATGTGTGGGTCGATGCGCTGACCAACTATATTACCGCCCTTGGTTATCCGGATATGACAACCGATAAATGGGGCTTTTGGCCGGCCAATACCCACATCATCGGTAAAGATATTTTGCGCTTTCATGCGGTTTACTGGCCTGCATTCTTGATGTCTGCTGGCATCGAACTGCCGAAACGCGTTTTCGCGCATGGTTTCTTGTTTAACCGCGGCGAAAAAATGTCGAAGTCACTCGGCAATGTAATTGACCCGCAGGGCTTGGTCGAGCGCTATGGTCTTGATCAGCTGCGTTATTTCTTACTGCGTGAAGTGCCTTTCGGTCAGGATGGCAGCTACAGTCATGAAGCAATCGTCAATCGCACCAATGCCGATTTGGCCAATGATCTGGGCAATCTGGCACAGCGCTCATTGTCGATGATCGCTAAAAACTGTGAAGCCAAAGTACCGGCAGCGGGTGAATTCAGTGCTGACGATAAAGCCATTCTCGATATGGCTGATGCAGCGCTTGAAACCGCCCGCAAGCAAATGATGCAGGAAGGTATCCACCATGCATTGGCGGCGATCTTTGGCGTTGTTGCTGAAGCTAACCGTTATTTTGCAGGTCAGGAGCCTTGGGCACTGCGCAAGACAGATCCGGCACGGATGGAAACCGTTCTCTATGTGACGGCTGAAATACTGCGTCGCGTTGGCATCATGACACAGGCTTTCATTCCTGCATCATCCGCTAAGCTGTTGGATGTTCTCGCAATTGCTGAAGATCAGCGCAATTTCGCCGATATTACTGCTCATCCGTTGGTAAGCGGTGAGCCATTGCCAGCTCCACAGCCGGTTTTCCCGCGCTATGTGGAAACAGAAGACGGATTGTGATTGTCTGATGTCTGCCAATGATATGAATAAAGGTGAAATCCGGATGCCTTTGCTGGTCGACAGCCATTGCCATTTGGATTTTGCCGACTTTGACGAAGAGCGCGAGGCCATCATGCAGCGCGCCTTTGACAATGGCGTGCGCCGGATGGTCACCATCTCGACATGGGTAAAAAAGTTCGATCATATTTTGGCTTTGGCTGAAAAATATGACGAAGTTTATTGCTCGGTCGGAACGCATCCGAACAACGCCCATGAAGAACTGGATGTGACCGCCGATCAACTGGTTGAATTGGCACAACACGAAAAAGTCGTGGCAATCGGTGAGGCGGGGCTTGATTATCATTATGATTATTCAACGCCGGAAGCCCAGCGCCAAGGTCTATTGACCCATATTGAAGCATCACGCCGCACACAATTGCCACTGGTGATCCATGCGCGCAGTGCTGATGACGATATGGCGCAGATTTTGCGGGATGAAACCGCTAAAGGCGCGTTTCCGTTTATTCTGCATTGCTTCTCCTCCGGCATTGATCTGGCGCGTACTGGGGTTGAACTTGGCGGTTATGTGTCGTTTTCCGGCATTATTACCTTCAAGAATTCGGTCGAAATTCGTGAAGCGGCAAAGATCGTGCCGCATGGTCGTTTGCTGGTAGAAACGGATGCACCATATCTGGCGCCGATGCCGCATCGCGGCAAACGCAATGAACCGTCCTTTGTCAAACATACGGCTGATGTGCTGGCGGATGTGATTGGTGTTTCTTCAGAAGACATTGCCAAAATCACCAGTGATAATGTCTTCCGTCTGTTTTCAAAAATGCCCAGACCTTTAGAGTAAAGTCTAAGAAGGTATCTCATGAGCGACGCATCAACTCTGCGATTGACCATTTTGGGCTGTGGCTCTTCACCTGGTGTGCCGCGCATCAACGGCGACTGGGGTGCTTGTGATCCGCAAAATCCGAAAAATAATCGCAGACGTGCGTCGCTGTTGGTCGAGCGCATTAATCCGTCGGACGACAAAACCGTAGTGGTGATTGATACAGGGCCTGATTTTCGTGCGCAAATGATTGATGCGAAAGTCAGCAAGCTTGATGCTGTCATCTACACGCACGCCCATGCCGATCATATTCACGGTATTGATGATCTGCGCACCTACGTGAATGACAATCAGGCTTTGATGGATATTTATGCGACTGCCATCACGCAAGCGCGCCTTGATGAAAGCTTTGGCTATTGTTTTGTCACGCCTAAAGGCTCCAATTATCCGCCGATTTTAAAAGCCAACGAGATTGATAATCAAACACCTTTCACGATTGACGGGGCAGGTGGTCCGATCAGTTTTCAGCCTTTGTCACAACAACATGGTGATATTGAAAGCTTAGGCTTTCGGATTGGTGATGTCGCCTATTGCACTGATGTCAGTGCCTTTCCGGAAGGCAGCACCGAAACGCTTGAGAACCTGGATTTACTGATTATTGATGCACTGCAATATCGCCGCCATGTCAGCCATTTTTCATTAGAAGAAGCGCTTGAATGGATTGAGCGCTTAAAGCCTAAACGGGCAATTTTAACCCATATGCATATCCCGCTTGATTATGAAACTGTGCTAGCCCAAGTGCCTGAACACGTGGAACCCGCTTATGACGGTATGCATATCGATTTTAAGATCAAGATTTAAAGCAATAAAAAACCCCGAATTTCGGGGTTTTTTTATGTCACATTTTTTAAGCTGACGCTTCCTTAACGGGAAAGGGCATCACATTGCTGCCGGATGCGGTTTTGTCATCTTTCTCATCATCAGAAGCCATCAGGCCACCTGCACGAAGCAGGGCAGCAAAGCGGCCGTTTTTGGCCGCCAGTTCATCAAAGCTGCCGCGCTCAATCACATGACCTTTGTCGAGAAATAGCACCTGATCGGCCGAGCGAACCGTCGACAAGCGATGCGCAATGATGAAAGTGGTGCGACCTTCGCTCAAATCATCAATGGCTTTTTTGACTTTTGCTTCAGTTTCAACGTCCAAAGCGGAAGTCGCTTCATCCAGAACCAAAATTGGCGCATCTTTCAAAATTGCACGCGCTATGGCCAGACGCTGACGTTCACCACCGGAAAGATTGGAACCACGCTCACCAATTCTGGTGTCATAACCTTCACTTTTCGACAAAATGAAGTCATGGGCAGCCGCTGCTTTGGAAGCACCATGAACCGCATCATTATCGGCATCTTTATTGCCAATACGAATATTTTCTTCAATCGAACGGTTAAAGAGACCGGCATCCTGAAACACTGTTGCAATCGAATGGCGAAGCGAATTACGGCTGACCTGACGTGTATCATGACCATCAATGGTAATACGTCCGGCAGCAGGCTCATAAACACGCTGCAACAAGTTGATCAGTGTGGTTTTACCTGCACCTGTCGGCCCGACAATAGCAACTGTCTGTCCCGGTTCAACAGTGAAGGAAACATCATATACGCCCTGACCGGAATTCGGGAATTCATAAGTGACATTGTCAAAGACAATCTCACCCGTGACATCCTTCAGCTCCAGTGCATCTTCCGGTTCATAACGATCAGCAGTTGCGTCTTCCATCTCGAAAAACTCTTCAAGCTTGGCGCGTGCGGAAACGGTTTGGTTGATAAAGGCACTGATCTGGTCAAGACGACCAATCATCAGTTGGGCAAAGCCGATAAAGGCAATCACTTCACCAACCCGCAACTGGCCTTTGGAAACAAAATAAGCGCCAAGCAGCAGCACAATTACCATCGATATAGTGGAGGCCATGCGGTTGAGACCGCTTGCCAATGCCCACCAGTTCAAAACTGGATTTTGCGCTTTTTGTAAGTCAGCGGCATATTTGCGCAAGTTTTCTGCTTCAGTGGTGATGCGGTTGAAGCTTTGCACAACAGACACATTACTGATTGTGTCGCTGACATGTTCAAAGACTTTATGATGATGTTTTTCAACGGCAATCTGACCATCTTTGGTCTTGCGCATCACCAATTGGCCGATCATCACGTATATGACACCCAGCACCACAAGAACAAGAGACATGCGCATATCCATTTGCATAGCAAGCGGAATAAGCGCGGTGAGAGCAACAACAGTGGTTAAATGCTGGCGTAAAAACTCAAGCCATAATGTAAAAAGGGAATCTGTAGCACGGATAAGTGTGTGCAATGCGTGTGATGTGCCACGCTTTTGGTGCCACGCAAGCGGCATGGTAATGATGCGCTCATAGGATTCCGTCAATACGCCAAGACGGCGGCGATGCGCCAGACGATCGGCGCCACGCGCCACAAAAACGACCGCAATAATGTTGAAAATACCAAGAGCTGCCCACAATACCAGTTGAGTGACGACATTGGCACGCTCTGAAATCGCCTCAATCACTTGCCCGAACAAAATAGGTTCGGCCAATGTCACCAGTGCTACCAATGTGCTGGCAATACACATGATGATTGTGGCGCGCTTTTCAGCAGCTAAATAGGTCATGGAGCGCCAATAGATTTTAAATAAGGTCACAGTTCAACTCCGGCCATTCATCAGGCATGCTGGCATAAGTGCTTTACATTCACATTGTGCTGCATCCGCCATGAGATGGGACTTTTGTGAAATTTACACAATAGAGTTGGGTTTCAAGAATGGCATGAAAGTGGCCATTTCAACCATAAATTACAACGCTCTGTAATGCTGCGTGATAGAAACGTTAAATTTTGGTGTTGTTTGACCAAACTTTCGCATTCTTAACTCGCAAGATGTGTAAAGCAGTGCTAGGAGCTTAAAATAACAAATGATGAAATACGCCATTTATGGATGGCGTGGCAAAAAGCATCCGCTTTTCAAAGCAGCTTTTGCGTAAAAATATTGGGTTAAGCTTATGGCTGGTGTAGAAATTAAAACCGTTGCCGCGGATGAAACAGGAATGCGACTCGATCGCTGGATGAAGGTCTATTATCCGGGATTGGGCTTTGGACATTTGCAAAAATTGCTGCGTTCGGGTCAAATCCGCGTCGATGGCGGCCGTGCAAAAAGCGACAGCCGTTTGCAGGCTGGCCAATCCATCCGCATTCCGCCGCTTGGTCTTGAAGATAGAGCCGAAACATCAGGGTTGACGGGTAAAAGCATTCGCAGTCAGAGCGACAGCGATGTGCTTAAACAAATGCTGCTTTATGAAGACCCAAAGGTTTACGTCTTCAATAAACCGGCAGGTTTGGCAGTGCAGGGCGGTTCAGGCCTCACCCGTCATGTCGACGGTATGCTGGAAGCATGGCGTAACAAACGTGGAGAGAAACCGCGTCTTGTACACCGTCTCGACAAAGATACGTCCGGTGTGCTGGTGGTGGCCAAAACACGAGGCGCGGCACAGTCATTGACCGCCGCTTTCCGTGAGCGTGACACCAAGAAAACCTATTGGGCTTTGGTCAAAGGTTTGCCACGCAAAAAGGAAGATAAAATCTCCACATGGTTGGTTAAAGAAACGACGCCTGATGGCGATAAAATGCGTGTTTGCAAACATGGCGAACCGGATTCAGATCATGCAGTATCCTTTTACCGTATTATTGAAAAAGCCGGTAACGGTCTGACATGGCTGGAAATGGAACCTTATACCGGTCGCACGCATCAGTTGCGCGTGCATGCAGCCTATATCGGTCATCCGATTATTGGCGATCCGAAATATTTTGAAGCCGATCAGAACTGGGAATTCCCGGGCGGCATTCAAAACAAGCTGCATCTGCATGCCCGACGCATCCGCATTCCAAACCCTTCAGGCGGAACTTTAGATGTCACAGCACCATTGCCGCCTCATATGGTGCAGACATGGAACCTGCTGAGCTTCGATATGGAAAACTCGGAAGATTAAGCGCAATGCCAAAGTCGGGCTCTAGCATTGTAAAACCAGCACCAGGAATGCAGCCGGCACCTTTTGACGGCATGGCACTCGCTCTGGTGTTGTTTCTGATGTTTACATGGGGGCTCAATCAAGTCGCGATCAAAGTCGGCAATCAGGGATTTAACCCTATGCTGATGGCAAGCGCGCGCTCTGTGCTTGGTGGCGGGCTGGTTTTTCTATGGTGTCAGTATAAAAAAATACCACTCTTTAATCTAGATGGTACATTCTGGCCGGGCATTCTGGCAGGCCTTCTATTTGGCAGCGAGTTTGTCCTTATCTTTATGGCGATGGATTATACCAATGTCGGCCGCGTCACATTGATGATGAACATGATGCCGTTTTGGGTTGCTATCGGCAGCCATTTTTTGCTGAGCGAACGTATGTCGTTACAGGCGGTTATCGGGATGCTGATCGCCTTTGCCGGTGTATTTTTGGTTTTCTCGGACCGTGTCTCAAGCGTTGGTGCTTATGCTTATATTGGTGACCTGATGGCTCTGGCCGGTGGCATTATGTGGGGCATGACCAATATTGTCATCAAACGCAGTTCACTCACCCGTGCGGCTCCTGAAAAAGTTTTACTCTATCAGCTGGCCGTGGCTTCCATAGTGCCTTTACCATTTATGACTTTAAGCGGTTCACTCATGCGTTCACCCGATATGTGGTCAATCATTGCGTTTCTGTTTCAGTCCGTATTCGTAGTCGCGTTCACCTATCCGCTTTGGTTTTGGATGCTGCGACGTTATCCTGTATCGAAACTTTCCAATTTTGCTTTTCTTACACCGGCATTTGGTGTTCTGATGAGTGGAATTTTGCTCGGCGAAGCACTTGGCTGGAAGATTTTTGCAGCATTGATCTTAATCGCTTTGGGGTTGATTATCATTAATCGGCCTGTCAGAACCGGCAGTCACAAGGCTGCATGATAAGCGCGCTTGCAAGACCGCCAATACATTTTAATCAAAGACGGAAACTCAACATGCGTGATATTTTATCTGATCTTGAAGCAGGACCAACACTTTCCGATCCGGATCCGGTGCGCCGCGCCCAAATCCAGATGAAAGCGCCACTGCCGAAACGGTTTTATGAAAAAGCAGCAGTCGTCGAGGCCGAAGGCGGTTTTACGGTTCAACTTGATGGCAAACTGGTGCGTACACCTGCTCGCCAACCATTGCTCTTACCAACCCGTGCCGCTGCACAGCTGGTCGCTGATGAGTTCGAAGCGCAAAAAGAAGTGGTGAATGCGGAAACAATGCCGGTTACCCGACTGGTCAATACCGCCATTGATGGTATCGCACTTGATCATCAGGCGGTGTTTGAAGATATCTTGCGTTTTGCTTCATGTGATATGTTGTTTTACCGCGCCGACAGCCCGCAAGAATTGGTGGATCGCCAGACCAAACAATGGGATCCGATTATTGACTGGGCACAAAGCTTGGGCGCACGCTTTAACCTTGCTGAAGGCGTGATGCATGTGGAACAGCCACGGGAAGCAATTGCTGCATATGGCGCCCATTTATCAAGTGCGAACGATCCGTTCACCTTGGCAGTGCTGCATACATTCACCACGCTTACCGGCTCCGCTTTATTGGCGTTGGCTGTTTACAAACAGCATCTGACAGCTGAAGAAGCGTGGAAACTGGCGCATTTGGATGAAGATTGGACGATTGAAAATTGGGGTGAAGATGAAGAGGCTCACTGGCGCCGCCAGAAACGAGCCACAGAAATGTTTGCCACAGATGCACTCTTAAAAGCTATATCGTAAATTGAAGAAAATTATATAAATATTTGATATAATTGAAAAAGCCCCGATTTTCGTCGGGGCTTTTTTTTAAATATTAGCAAGAGTAATACATATCGAACTCGACCGGATGCGGGGTCATTTCATAACGCATCACTTCTGCCATTTTCAATTCAATGAAGCTATCGATCTGATCATCTTCAAAAACACCACCAGCTTTAAGGAATTCACGATCCTTATCAAGGCTTTCCAGAGCTTCACGCAAGGAAGCACTCACCGTCGGAATTTCTTTCAATTCCTTTGCCGGCAGATCATAAAGATCTTTATCCATTGGCTGACCCGGATGGATTTTGTTCTTGATACCGTCAAGACCAGCCATCAGAAGCGCTGCATAGCAGAGATAGGGGTTGGCGGATGGATCAGGGAAACGAACTTCAACGCGCTTCGATTTCGGAGAAGAGCCGAACGGAATACGGCAGGAAGCAGAACGGTTTCTGGCAGAATAAGCCAACAGAACAGGGGCCTCATAACCTGGCACCAGACGCTTGTAAGAGTTGGTTGAAGGGTTGCTGAAAGCATTGATTGCTTTAGCGTGTTTGATAATACCACCGATGAAATAGAGGCAGGTTTCTGAAAGACCTGCATATTCATTGCCTGCAAATGTCGGCTTGCCGTCTTTCCAGATTGACAAATGCACGTGCATGCCCGATCCGCTTTCACCGAAAACCGGCTTTGGCATAAATGTTGCCGTTTTGCCGTAAGAATTGGCAACCTGATGCACCACATATTTATGAATCTGCATCTTGTCGGCATTGCGAACAATCGTATCAAACTTCAGGCCAAGCTCATGCTGTGCAGCTGCCACTTCATGATGGTGCTTTTCAACTGTCACGCCCATTTCGTTCAAAACAGTCAGCATTTCGGAGCGAATATCCTGTGCTGAATCAATTGGGGGAACCGGAAAATATCCGCCCTGTTTACGCGGGCGATGGCCAAGATTGCCGCTTTCAAGCTCACGATCACTATTGCTTGGCAGATCATAAGAATCCAGTTTGAAGCCGGTATTGTAGGAATCGACTTTATATTTCACATCATCAAACAGGAAAAACTCGGCTTCAGGACCGACATAAACCGTGTCACCAAAACCCAAAGAACTGACATATGCTTCAGCCTTTTTGGCTGTCGTGCGCGGATCACGGGCATAAGCCTCACCGGAAATGGGATCCAGAATATCGCAAAACAGCACCAGTGTCGGATGGGCAAAAAATGGATCAATATGGGCAGATTCAGGATCGGGCATCAGCACCATGTCGGATTCATTAATAGCCTTCCAACCCGCAATGGATGAACCATCGAACATGACACCGTCAATAAACATGTCTTCATCAACAAAGCTGACATCCATGGTCAGGTGATGCAGCTTGCCTTTTGGATCCGTGAAACGCAAATCAACAAACTTGATTTCGTTGTCGGTAATCAATTTTAAAATATCGTGAGACGTCGTCATTATATTTTGTCCTTGGGCTTTATGAACTGAAGGGAGGTTGAGCTTTATTAAATGGCATCCGGACCGGTTTCGCCGGTACGAATACGAATGACTTCTTCAATATTGGAAACAAAGATTTTACCATCACCGATGCGGCCGGTTTGAGCGGCTTTGCGAATGGCTTCGATAGCGCCTTCAAGCGCTTCATCCGTGACAACCAATTCGATTTTTACTTTCGGCAGAAAATCCACCACATATTCTGCACCACGATAAAGCTCGGTATGGCCTTTCTGGCGACCAAAACCTTTGGCTTCAATGACGGTAATGCCTTGCAAGCCAACGTCCTGAAGCGCTTCTTTGACTTCATCAAGCTTGAACGGCTTTATAATAGCTTCAATTTTCTTCATTTGCGCAGGCTCCATTTATTTGATCCGCTTACAGAATAAAAAAGCATGTTTCGTGCCAAGTAGAATTTTTTTAATTTTTTCGTTCAAATGCGCGCTTAAAAAGCAGTTGTTGCCAGAAATGATCTGACTTAACCTCTCATTAGAAGTATGGGAAAAATAGCCATGTGCCTGTTTTTTAGGCATCATGCTTATTATCAAATCACACAATCAGAAAAGCAGTGGTGAAACATGGAAAATGCATTCTTGAATGAACCCAAATTATGGAAAGATGCATTGCCACGCCTTGCGAAAGACGCGCATAAATATAAACGCGGCCATGCCCTCATATTTTCTGGCAACCTCACCAATACAGGGGCGGCGCGCCTTGCGGCTATGAGCGCTGCGCGGATCGGGGCAGGGTTGGTTACAGTGTTGTCGCCATCCGATGCGCTATTGGTTAATGCCGCACACTTAACCAGCATCATGTTGCGTGAAACAAGAACAATACAAGACGCACTTGATTATATTGAAAAGCGCCATGTGACAGCAGCCTTAATTGGCCCTGCATATGGGTTGGGCGTTAAAACACAACATGATTGCATCACTTTACTAAATAAAGCGAGCGCCAATCGCTTAGTTCTTGATGCAGATGCAATCTCAAGCTTTGAAAATGCATCCGATCATTTATTTAAGACTATTCATGCTTCAAATATTGAAACCGTATTAACACCCCATGAAGGTGAATTTTCGAGGCTCTTTCCTGATCTTTCGCGTGATAGCAAACTGACAAAGGCTGAAAAAACATTGAAAGCCGCAGCACGTGCAGGGGCATGTGTGATTTATAAAGGTGCACAAACGATTATTGCGCACCCTGATGGCAGATATTGTTACAATGAAAATGGCACACCTTTGCTGGCAACTGCAGGATCAGGTGATGTATTAGCTGGTATGGTAACAGGATTGCTCGCACAAAATATGTCGGTTTTTGAGGCGACTTCTGCGGCCGTTTGGCTGCATTGTGAAGCGGCCAAAAAGTTTGGGGCAGGCCTCATTGCTGAAGACCTGCCCCTGATGTTACCGCAATGTCTGATTGCGCTTGAAACCAGCTAACTTATTCAGCGGCTTGTGTTTTTTGATGAGGGCGACGCTTCAAAAGCTCTTTCAGATATTTTCCTGTATAGGAGGCCGGAACATTGACGATATCTTCAGGCCGTCCCATCGCCACAACCTGACCGCCGCCATCACCGCCCTCGGGGCCGATATCGATAATCCAGTCAGCCGTTTTGATCACTTCGAGATTATGCTCAATAACCGCAACCGTATTGCCTTGATCGACCAGCTCATGCAGCACTTCCAAAAGTTTTGCAACATCATGGAAGTGCAGACCGGTTGTCGGTTCATCAAGAATATAAAGGGTGCGACCGGTGGCTTTTCTGGAAAGCTCCTTAGCAAGCTTAACGCGCTGCGCCTCACCACCCGATAATGTCGTGGCCTGCTGCCCGACCTTGACATAACCCAATCCGACTTTGACCAAAGTTTCCAGTTTGTCGCGGACAGATGGCACAGCCGAGAAGAATTCAGCACCTTCTTCCACCGTCATATCCAGCACATCCGCAATAGATTTGCCTTTGAACAAAACCTCCAGCGTTTCGCGGTTATAGCGCTTGCCGTCACACACATCACAAGTGACATAAACGTCTGGCAAAAAGTGCATTTCAATTTTGATCAGGCCATCACCCTGACAAGCCTCGCAACGCCCGCCTTTGACGTTGAACGAGAAACGCCCAGCTTGATAACCGCGTGCTTTTGCCTCCGGAAGACCTGCAAACCAATCACGAATAGGGGTGAAAGCACCGGTATAAGTGGCAGGGTTTGACCTTGGCGTACGGCCGATAGGCGACTGATCAATATCAATCACTTTATCGAGAAATTCCAAACCTTCAATCCGGTCATGGTCGGCCGGATGTTCACGCGAGCCCATAATTTTACGCGATGCCGCTTTAAACAAGGTTTCAATCAGGAAGGTAGATTTACCACCACCTGAAACACCTGTCACCGCCGTAAAAGTACCAAGTGGAATTTCTGCCGAGATATTTTTAAGATTATTGCCACGCGCACCAATCACTTTAAGGCGTTTTGTATCCGACAAAGGACGTCGCTCGGCGGGCACCTCAACATTCAATGAACCTGATAAATATTGACCGGTCAATGAATCCTTGCTTTGCATTATCTGCTGCGGTGTGCCCTGCGCAATGATCTGCCCACCATGCACACCGGCGGCAGGCCCGATGTCGACCACATAATCAGCGGTTAAAATTGCATCTTCATCATGCTCGACAACGATCACGGTATTACCGAGATCACGTAAATGACGCAGCGTATCAAGCAGACGGGCATTGTCACGCTGATGCAAACCGATTGACGGTTCATCCAGCACATAAAGCACACCGGTCAAACCGGAACCAATCTGCGATGCCAAACGGATACGCTGGCTTTCACCGCCCGACAATGTGCCGGAGTTGCGCGACAAAGTCAGATATTCCAGCCCGACATCATTCAAAAAGCGCAGACGCTCGCGGATTTCTTTTAAAATACGTGCTGCAATTTCGCGCTGTTTATCATTGAAAACGGCATCGACATTCTTAAACCACTCATCTGCCACGCGAATGGACTGTTCTGTAATCTGACCAATATGCAGACCACCGATTTTTACAGCCAGTGCCTCTGGCTTCAAACGATAGCCTTTACAAGAAGGGCAGGGACTTGAAGACATGAAGCGCTCAATTTCTTCACGTGACCAGGCAGAATCTGTTTCTTTCCAGCGACGCTCCAGATTGGGAATGACACCTTCGAAACTTTTGGTCGTCTGATAAGAACGTGTACCATCATTATAAGAGAAGGTAATTTCGCGCCCGGCCGTACCATAAAGAATGGCTTTTTTTGCAATTTCCGGCAATTCGCTCCACTTATCAGACATTGCAAAATCATATGCTTGCGCCAATGCTTCAAGCGTTTGATTATAATAGGGTGATGAAGAACGCGCCCATGGTGCCACAGCACCATTTTTCAACGCCAGACCAGCATCCGGAATAATTAAATTCGGATCAATCGCTTGCTGTGTACCCAAACCATCGCAAGTCGGGCAGGCACCAAAAGGATTGTTGAAGGAAAACAAACGTGGCTCGATCTCGGAAATGGTAAAGCCGGAAACCGGACAAGCAAATTTTTCCGAGAACATCACGCGCTCATGCGTTTCATTCTTTGATTTATTAGCAGACTGTCCAGCTTTTTCGGAATCCGGCAAAGGCCTGTCGGCATATTCGGCAATCGCCAAACCTTCTGCCAGTTGCAGGCTGGTTTCCAGACTATCCGCCAAACGCGAGCCGATATCAGAGCGCACCACAAGGCGATCAACAACGACATCAATATCGTGCTTATATTTCTTATCAAGCGGCGGCACATCGGCGACTTCATAAAACTCGCCGTCAATTTTGACACGCTGAAAGCCTTTTTTCTGCAATTCCAGCAGTTCTTTGCGATATTCACCTTTACGGCCACGCACGATCGGCGCCAAGATATAAAGACGTGTGCCTTCTTCCATCATCAAAACACGGTCAACCATTTGGCTGACAGTCTGGCTTTCAATTGGCAATCCGGTGGCTGGCGAGTAGGGCACGCCTACGCGCGCAAACAACAAACGCAAATAATCATAAATCTCTGTAACCGTACCAACAGTCGAACGCGGATTACGGCTGGTGGTTTTTTGCTCAATCGAGATGGCAGGCGAAAGACCGTCAATCTGATCGACATCCGGTTTTTGCATCATCTCCAGAAACTGGCGTGCATAGGCTGAAAGGCTTTCAACATAACGACGCTGACCTTCAGCATAAATCGTATCAAAAGCCAATGAGGATTTGCCGGAACCGGATAGCCCCGTCATGACGATCAGCTTGTCCCTGGGCAGATCCAGATCGATATTTTTGAGGTTATGCTCCCGTGCGCCACGGATGGAGATGAATTTATGCTCACTCATTTTTGCGTTCTGCCTGCTTAAAATCATGCCAAACCAGCTTGCATGAACGCTGCTTGCGGGCAGGGTCATCATGGTGTCCGGTTACTTTCTTGCTTCATACTGCTCGTTTATATGGAACTGCGCAGCCATAGTTTTAAGAGCAGTGACAGCTTTATTTCTCTGGATTAACATGAGAACAAAGATCGAACAAGTCTATTTTTCATCCTCACACGTTTTTAAACTATGAAAACTCTAATACGATATTAGCTTAGATTTTCGAGTATATATTTTTCTCTGCTTCATACTGGCTCTATCAACGCGGCTGGCATAATATGACGAGCAGATGACCATATAAAGGACACGCATTATGGAAATGTCTGTGGAAGTGCATTGGGAACGTGAAGGCGCTGTTTTTACGGATAAGAAATATAGCCGCGGGCATATTTGGCGCTTTGATGGTGGTCAGGTTGTTCTGGCCTCATCATCTCCGCATGTCATTCCGCTGCCTTATTCCGTCGAAGCCAATGTTGATCCGGAGGAGGCTTATATCGCGGCTATTTCCAGTTGCCATATGCTGACATTTCTTGGTGTTGCAGCTGCTAAACGTATCGTTGTTGAAAGTTATACCGATAAGGCCGTGGGCATAATGGAAAAGATTGATGGCAAGATCCTCGTAAGCCGTGTCGAGTTAAAACCGCTCATCACTTATGATGGAGATAAGCCAAGTGCTGAACTGGAAGCGCAGCTGCATCATTTGGCACATGAGCAATGCTTTATTGCCAATTCTGTCAAAACTGACATTCAAGTTGTCAAACAGCATAACTGATGCAGAGATGCATGATGCCGTAGGTTCACCGAATCAACTACGGCATCAAGTGCAATATTTATAAGGATTATCTTCCTTACAAAACAGCTTGAAATGAATAATATCCTTTTATTGCCAAAGGGTTTAATAAATATATATGTTCCATAAGATAGATTATCCAATTCAACACTATAACAGCTATATAGAGATGCGACACTTGGGCAAATTAGAGATGCGACAGATTTTGCAGCTCATGCCCTGTTCAAA
>NZ_JBJDRZ020000024.1:0-42184 GCF_044987585.2 Paenochrobactrum sp. BZR 201-1
GACGTGGGGTGAGACGCCAGATTGTATTGGCATAAATCTCAACCGAATTTCTCCGCCCATTCACGTACCGTTTTATGGGTAACAAGAATGCCACGATAGGCGAGCATGTCTTCAACCATGCGGAAACTTAGCGGAAAGCGGAAATACAGCCACACCGCTTCCGCGATAATCTCGGCAGGAAAACGATGGCGGTGATAAAGAGATGGGCGGCTGTCGGTCATTCCCTATTATCGCTGCAGATGTTTACGCCGAAACTAAGGGAACAGAGCCAGAATTACATGTTCATATGAGTTTCAATGAATAATTTATGAGTATTAATCGAAGGTTATATCCTTTTAATTTCTGCATTGATTTAATTATTGCAATTATTTCATTATTTAAAGTGGATTATACTGAAGGATGGAAATTAAAACCCTCGAATTTAATTTAATGCCCATCATTTTTTTTCCGTCTATTCTGGTAAGACTGGTATAAGTTATTAACAGCCAGTATAAATGATCTTGCTGTCATGCAGGCGCGATTTAGTTATGATACACGTTTTATACTGATCCCAATTGGACGCCTCGCTCTAATATAGCTTGAAGACAGCTGATAGAGTAAAATTGTCTGGGTATTATTGTTCATTATTTACTGTAATTTTAGGAATGCGCTGCTGACGTCTGATACAACAAGACTGGTACTGTCATTCTAGTTCGACTTACCTTGAATATGCTAGTGTATGTGTCGAATTTTTCAATTCCACTCCATATAATAATGATCTTCCGCCGCTGATATGAAGTTACGAACCGGTGGTATATAATTTTTTGGACGGATTGGACTAGCTAATTCTTTATTCAACAGGGGCGAACGCAGCTGACGTCTTTCCGGATCCGGAACGGGTACAGCCTCTAAAAGCATTTTCGTATATGGATGCTGAGGGTTATTGAAAATTACGGAACGTGGGCCAATTTCCACGATTTCACCAAGATACATGACGGCTACACGATGGCTGACACGTTCTACAACGGCCATATCATGTGAAATGAATAAATAGGCGATGTTCATTTCATCTTGGAGATCCAGCATAAGATTGATGACTTGCGCTTTCACCGAGACATCGAGGGCTGAAACTGCTTCATCAGCAACAATCATTTGAGGGGACAAGGCCAAGGCGCGTGCGATACAAATTCTTTGTCTTTGACCTCCGGAAAATTCATGCGGATAGCGTTCAAACATAGATGCTTGTAAACCTACCCGCTCTAATAAATCCTCTGCCTTAAGACGCGCATCTTCATAAGTCGCTAAGTTGTTTACTAAAAGCGGCTCAATGATCGAGGCTCCGACATTACGTTTTGGATTGAGGCTGGAAGCAGGGTCTTGGAAGATCATCTGCATTTGCTGGCGCTTTGCCCGCATGGCTTTTTGATCAAGATTTAAAATATCTGTGCCGTTGAATTTGATTTGCCCTTTCATTGGCTCGAGAAGCCTTAAGATTGAGCGGCCTGTTGTCGATTTTCCGCAACCGGACTCGCCAACCAAAGCAAGGGTTTCACCAGCTTTAAGCTGAAAGGATACATTTTCAACAGCATGTACACGTCCGACTGTGCGGTTAAAAAAACCACCCGTGAGATTGAAACGTGTTGTAAGGCCGCAAACGTCTAATAATGGTTGAGCATCTTGTGATACTGTGTTTCGTGTTTCTGGCGGTGTTTTTGTGATGCCGGTTGTGTGGTCAACAATTGGAAAACGCTTTGGTAAAGTAGCGTTTTCCATTGAACCTAATCTTGGAACCGCTGACAGAAGTGCCTGTGTATAGGGTTTTTCAGGCATAGAAAATATTTTTTTGGTGTCATTCGTCTCAACAACACGGCCATGATGCATCACGACAGTTTTATCAGAAATTTCGGCAACAACACCCATGTCGTGGGTGATGAAAAGCACAGACATGTCATCTTCATCTTGCAGTTCTTTAATGAGTGACAAGATTTGCGCTTGAATGGTGACGTCGAGTGCGGTTGTTGGCTCATCCGCGATCAGGAGTTTAGGACGGCTGGCTAGTGCCATGGCAATCATAATGCGTTGGCGCATGCCACCTGATAATGTATGTGGATATTCATCGAAACGACGGGTTGCATCAGGGATACGAACGCGATCTAATAAACGGAGCGTTTCTAGGCGCGCTTCTTGTTTGTTCATATTGCAATGCAACAATAAAGCTTCACTGATCTGCGTGCCGATTGTGTGCACAGGGTTCAGAGAAGTCATTGGTTCTTGGAAAATCATTGCCATTTCGCTTCCGCGAAATGCACGCCGCTCCTCAGTGGATAATGTATTGAGGTTATATCCATTAAAGTTGACCAAGCCGGAGCTGATTGACTGTGTAGCTGGAAAAAGTCCCATGATTGTCATGGCGGACACACTTTTTCCCGAACCGGATTCTCCAACCAACGCAACGGTTTCACCTTTAATGACATCAAAGGAAACGTCGTGAACAACTTGTGTCCAGCTTTTATCGTTGCGAAATTTGACCGTTAAATCTTTTACGGAAAGAAGAGTGGCAGACTTTGCTAATATGTTCATCGGGTCGCCGCCTTTCTCATTGAGTATTGATTTTCGGATCAAGGGCATCACGCAAACCATCTCCGAGGAAGTTAAAAGAAGTTACGGCGAGTGTAATGGCGAGACCTGGAATAATGGCTAACCAAGGAGCGCTGGTGAGATAGCTTTGGGCACTGTTTAACATGTTGCCCCAGCTTGGAGTTGGGGGCTGGATGCCAAAGCCGAGAAAGCTGATGTAACTTTCAGCTAATATGGCATGCGCTACATTCAAAGTGGCAGCCACAACAATAGGTGCGATTGCGTTGGGCAGTATTTCTCTCAACATAATACGTTTGTTCAAGGCACCATAGGATTGAGCGGCCATCACATAATCTCGGTTACGTAATGAGCGGGTTTGTGCTTCCACAACGCGAGCAACTTCCATCCATGAGGTGAATGCGATCAGCAAAATGATTGAGGGAATTGATGGCGAAATCATCGCTGAAATGGCGAGTAGTAAAAAAATTGATGGAAAGCATAACATTGCATCGACAACACGCATTAAAATTGCACCGATTGCTCCGCCATAAAAACCAGCAACTAAACCAACACAAATACCGATGACCATGCTGACAAGCATCGCGGAAAAGCCAATTGATAGCGAGATACGCCCAGCCATCAACAAGCGTGCAAGTATATCACGGCCCATTTGGTCGGTGCCCAATATATGTGTGCCACTAAATGGTGCCGCAAAGCGTTGCTTGATATCAATAAATGTATCTGAATAAGGCAGGAGCAGAGGTCCTATCGCGCAGGCCAGTGCCATAAAAATGATGGTTGCGAAGCCGAATGTTGCCAAGCGATGCTGCATAAATCGTTTTATGAAAGGGCTTTGCAACAAGCTACGACGTGATGGTGTGATTGTCTCAACGGTGGTCATCGTGCTACCTTGAAATACGCGGATCGGCGACACTGTAAAATATATCCGCAAGCAGACTGCCAAGAATGACGAGGACTGCTGCGAACATCAAAATTCCCATGACAACGGGGTAGTCGCGATAGCTTATAGAGTCGAGAAATAAGCGTCCCATGCCCGGCCATGCAAATACGGTTTCTGTCACAAGCGCGCCCGATAAAAGGCTTGGAATTTGTATGCCGGCAATTGTAATCATTGGTAAGAGTGCATTGCGCATTGCATGATGCAGCAAAATATTGCGTTCGCTTACACCCTTGGCGCGGGCGGTACGGATATAGTCTTGATTAATGACATCAAGCATTGAGGAGCGCATATAACGGCTCCATATAGCTGTGGAGACTAAGGCCAAGACAATGGTTGGCCCAATAAGGTGATGGAGGCGATTAAGAAATGAGCCATCACCGATTGTGTAGCGATTACCTGCAGGTAGCCATCCAAGATCGACCGAGAAAACATAGATAATAACCAAGCCAAACCAAAATGTAGGAATGGAAAGTGCAATCATTGTCCCGATAGTAGTGATACTATCAAAAAGCGAATAGCGTCGGATCGCCCCGATTGTACCGATCCAAATTCCTAGTATGACCGCAAGGAAGGTGGAGGCGAGCATCAATTCGAAAGTTGCACCAAGATGCGAGAATATAACATTCAATACTGGTTGTTTATCGCGATATGATACCCCCCAGTCGCCTTGAAGCATACGATAAAACCATTCGAGATATTGTACCGGTAGTGGGCGGTTTAACCCTAGCTGATCAGCTAGACGATCTAAGTCTGCTTGGGTCATGCTGCCATCAGCTGCAAACTGAGAAAGCGGGCCCCCTGGAGCCATATGCAATATAGTAAAACCGATTATCGATACGATTATCAGTAATACAACCGCTTGTGCTAAACGTTGAAGAACAAATGTGCTCACGTCGGAAACCCGCTTTTTATCTTAATTAACTGAATTTACGCTTGCCAATACCATTGCCCCATATTCCATGCATTTTGACGGGCATTGATATTTGGGCGGAAACCTTGCAGGCCATTTTTGATGCCTTCGATTGGTGCGTATTGAAAGATTGGGAGTATTGGTAACTCTTCACGCGTAATTTCTTGAAGGCGGTGGTATAGCGCCTTGCGTTCTTCTGCATTGAAACTGGCTTGAGCATCACGCATTAACTTGTCGGCTTCTGCATTTTGCCATTGCATGTAATTGCCGCCACTCCCGCCTTTGATCGGAATTGCATCGCTGGCAAAACGGGCTGCGGGATCTGGATCCATGCCGGTGCGGAATGCTGTGCCAACCAGCAGCGATTCAAATTGTGAGCGTACATAAAAATCACCCCAGATTACTGCTGCTGGCATATTGGAAATTTTTAGTGCGACACCGATTTTTTCCCAATCTTGCATAAGTAGTTGCTGAACTTGTTCACGAATTTCGTGGCCAGTGGTCGTTGAGATCGTGAATTCTAGAGGGATGCCATCTTTACTGCGAATATTGTTGGTGCCAATTGCCCAACCAGCTTCGTCCAGCAGCTTATTCGCATGGTCTGGATCATATGTTTGCGAAGGCAAGTCAGGATTGTAAGCCCAGGACTCTCGGGGCATAAAAGATTCTGTACCCGCGGGTACGCCATAATAAAGAGCATCGATAATGGCCTGTTTATCCATGGCATAATAAAGCGCTTGCCGAACTGCCTTATCGCGCATTGCAGGATGCTCCATATTGGGCATAACGCATTCGATGTTGCCGCTTGGCGAAATGAAGACCGTCTGATTGGTCAGTTTTTTTGCTTCTTCATAGAAATTTTGAGGAATGCCTGAAATAATGACTGTATCAACCTGACCGGTGCGGAATTGTGCATAGAGAGCGGTCATGTCTGGGACATATTTGAGAACTGCCTTAGCCATATAAGGCCCGTCACCATGATAGTTTTCATTTGCAGTTAAGGTGATGTTGTCGCCTGGTGTGCGGCTTTCCCATTTGAATGGGCCTGTTCCGACAGGAGCATTGTTGAATGCTGTTACATTCGGATCAGCTTCGCCATCCAATAAATGTTTAGGTACAATTTGTGTATTGGCCATCAGAGCAAGATAAGGTGAAAAGGCTTTTGACATTCTCCATGAGATTTCATGTGTGCCTTTGACCTTTATCTCTGTGATTAACTCATGGCCTACTCGTGTTCTGGAACGAAAGCCGTCAGCATTGATGAGGTTTAGTGAAAACTGAACATCTTCTGCTGTGAAGGGTTGACCATCATGCCATTTGACATCTTCCCGTAAACGGACTGTCCAAAGGAGGCCATCTTCAGCAATGCCACCATTTTCAACGGACGGAACTTCAATTGCCAAATCTGGCATTAAAGTCCCATCCGGCTGAGCAACCCATAAAGTATTGAAAACATTAGTCCATACGACCTCGTCAACTTCAACGCCTGGCATCAAAGGGTGAAAGGCGACCGGCTCTTGCGACAGGCCAACAATTACCACGCCTGTTGGCTTGGAAGGCGGAGTGCCTGCATTGGATGATGATTGTGCCAATGAGGGCAGTCCCCATGCTACAGACGCAAGCCCCCCAATGCCCAGCCCTAAAAAATGACGACGATCAATCTTGTTTTGATTGGTGATGTTTTTATGAGTGCTCAGTTTCATTATGACTCCCCCTCTATAAAAGCGCATGGTTGAGCGAAATTATTAAATGAAAATCTTCACTATAATGAAATTTATGTCAAGCTCGTTTGTTGTTATTTGAATTCCGTGCCGCCTAAAAAATTTTATAAGTTGAATTTTATTGTTGTTTTACAATTATTTGTAGGGTATATCTATATGTATTGATGTCAAATGAGTTGCTTTTTTATTTTTATGTGATTTATATATTTTCAATATAGTGAAATAGACGTGAAAAATGATGGTTGATTTAAAACAGAAAGAAAGTGACGTTCCACAGCAGGAGCGATCAGAAAAAATCGGTCAGCGTTTGCGAGAGTTGCGTGCGGAACGAAATATGACAATTTCGGATTTGGCCGACGCAGCAGGGGTTTCTTCAGGGTTAATCAGTCAGATTGAGCGTGGTAATTCAAATCCCTCTATGAAGACGATGGAAAAACTACGTGACGCATTGGGTGTTAATGTCTGGGAATTTACAGATATGACCCAGTCAAGACTTGTCGCGGATCCTTCGTTCGTTCGTCGTGCAGATAGCCGGCCTAAAATTGTGGTTGGTACCAACGGTTTTTCTAAAGAATTACTGTCTCCACAATCTAATCATAATATGCGTTTCATGATCCTGACGTTGCCCCCTGGTGCACGTAGTGAAGATGTGTTGAGCGGGCCGGGGAATAAAGGTGGATACGTATTGGAAGGTACGGCTTTGCTGACAGTGGGATCTGAAACAGCAGAGCTGGCTACGGGCGATAGCTTTCAATTTTCCAGCAGTCTTAATCATAATATCGAGAATTCGGGCGCGGATACAACGCGGATTATTTGGATAATCGGTATCCACGATTCTCATCTTTAATAGCTGAAAATTCACACTAAACGCTTAGCATAAGGGTAACTGTTTCTATGATTATACGCCACGAAAATACCGGCCGTTTGAGTAAGGTTTTGGTTGCAAATGGTTTTGCATTTATGTCTGGTTTGACAGCAAAAGATCGCAGCGGAGATGTCGCTCAACAGACAGCGGATATTCTTGCACAGATAGATGCTTATCTTGCGATGGCAGGTACCGATAAAACAAAAATCGTTAATGCGAATATCTGGCTTAAAGATGTCGGCGATTTTAATGCGATGAATGGCGCATGGGAAGCATGGGTTGATCGTGATGCGACACCAGCTCGCGCAACTGTAGAATCTCGTCTGGCAGCAGATGATATTCTCGTCGAAATTCAGGTTCAGGCACTCGTCTGATTTTTCATTCCAATGAGTGGTTATTAATCACGCGGAGATAAGGTCTGTGCAAAAAGATAGCATAATCCCATCTGAGCAGTCTTGGTGGCTGGATGAAGCGCTGAAGGCAGAAGGGAGCATTTCTTCTGCTGCACCACTGATTGGGAAGGTTGAGTTTGATGTAGCAATCGTGGGGGGAGGCTTTACGGGGCTTTGGACTGCGATTGCTCTTAAAGAACGTGCACCCGATTTAAAAATTGGTTTGATTGAATCATCGATTTGTGGGGCAGGCGCCAGTGGTAAAAATGGCGGTAAGGTTCACGGATATTGGGCTAGTCTTCCTGGAATGGTACAGACAATAGGTCGTGATGCGGCACTTGCTGTTGCGCGTGCCGGAACAAAAGCTCAGGATGGTATACGAACTTTTGCGACAGCTCCGGGGCGGGATGTTTGGTGGCGCGAAGCCGGCAATGTTCGTGTTGCTACAACAAAAACTCAGGAAGCAAAGATCCTTCCACATGTGAAAGTTGCACAAGAATTAGGTGTTGGTGATACTGCACAGGCACTGACACAAGAAATGGTTGCCGATTACTGTTCTTCGCCGGCGTTTCTAAGTGGTATGTATTTGCCGGAAGGTGCAAATGTTCAGCCTGCTCGGCTAGCTCGTGCCTTACGGAAGGCTGTCATTGAATTAGGCGTATCGGTTTATGAAAATACCCCTATGCTAGGTTTGGATAAGGGGACGATTAATCGGTTACGCACTCCGCAAGGCGAAATTCTTGCGCGTGATATTGTCTTGGCAACTAATACTGCCTTGGCAAACGAACCGGATATGAAGCCACATTTAACGGTTTTCTCCAGCTATGCTTTAATGACAGAACAAGCGCCAGATAAGTTGGAGGAAATGGGATGGACAGGGGATCAGGGGATCGCTGATCTGCGAATGTTCGTTCATTATTTTCGTAAAACCGCAGATGGCCGTATGTTGATGGGTTCCGGTTCTGGACCAATTAGCTTTAATGGCAATTCTACAGCGCCTGAACTGACAAATGATCTAAGTTCTGCGCAACGAGCTGCCAGAGGGCTAAGGCGATTATTGCCGATGTTTGATGATACTGGGATTGCAAAGGTGTGGGGTGGTGGGATTGAAATTTCTGCCGATAGATTACCTTTTTTCCGTACACGACCAGGAACTCGGATTCATTATGGATGTGGTTATTCAGGCCATGGTGTGAACCCTACCTATATTGGCGGGCAGTGTTTGGCCTCACTTGTGCTAGATATTAAGGATGAATGGACAAGTTTGCCATTTTGTACTCGATCGGTGCCTAAATTGCCACCGGAACCATTCCGTACTATTGGTGGTCGATTGGTACGTAAAGCAATCATTACATGTGAGGAAGCTGATGAAAATGGTGTGCAGGCACCTTGGGCGATGCGTGCTGCAGCAGCAATACCGCGTGTCCTTGGGTTAAAAATTGGCACACGCTAAATGTAGGCCTTAATCACTTATAATGTTGCCGCCATAATCACTCATGGCAAAATGGCCCTTTTGCCATAAGTGATAATATCAGGATACAACGCAATGGGGGCCGTGAGTTGCTTGTCCGGTTTGTAGCTCAAAAGTCGTGCAAGCTTATTAGAGCTCAGCGAGGATACCGTCAGCCACTGCTACTTACGCACCCCCGTTCAGATGCTCGAACGCCGCCACTTTTGCTGAAGCCAGCCGAACAAATTTGCCCTGACCTCCGCCTTAATCTCGAATCGTACGGGACGTCCGGTTTCCTGCTGGATGATCATTACTTGTGTTCAGATCTCTTGGCCCGTGATGAGAGTTTCGCTCTTGATCTTAACGAGATTGGAACTTCGTATTTTGCTTTCGATTGGGAGATTGAGCTGCCCTCGATCTCGCTTGTGCCGCTCCATATCGAGTAAGGGCATACAGGGAGAAGCGGTATTTTATATCTGAATCATCAACTTACCGCATATTGAAGGCGGCAGACCTGATAACGGCACCTGATTACGTGGTAATAAAGGCAGCCAAGGAATTCCACGATAAAACCACTGCTATCAATCAGCTGTGGCAGACAAATTTTACCGACTTCAAGATCATCGGCTGGGGGTGGGGTTGGTATAATCTCGGCACAGTTCCGGATGATTATAGCCGTTACATCATCGCCTGGAAGCTATCATAAACATGCGTGCTGATGCCGTCACAGACACGATAAAGCCAGCCTTGTAAGCGTCAGGCTGTGATCAGGCCGTTGTTTGCAATAAACGGCGCTTACTCAGTGATAATGGCTCTTGTTACATCTTGGGGGGAGCTGAATGATTGGATGAACAAAAAATGCCGCATATCCGCGGATCTCCCTTCCACCCCCAAACCCAAGGGAAAATCGAACGCTGGCATCAGACCATGAAAAATCGCTTTCTATTAGAAAACTATTGCCTGCCAGGAGATCTCGAGCACCAAATCTGAGCCTTCGTGGAATATTACAACAATCAGGGTTACCACGAAAGTTTAAGTAACGTCACAGCTGCTGACGTCTACTTCGGACGCGATAAGACAATTCGGAGAGAAAGGCAGAAAATCATAAATCTGACTATTCGACAACGCCGCTTGCAACATTAAAAACAAGCCGCATAATGAAGCATTAAATCAAACCAGAGGCTTCAAAACTCAAAATGCTCCGATGTCCCATTCTATATGACGACGAGCAATCCATTCAAAATGCATCCGTCATCAACGCGTGGTTTTCAAAGTTTTTTCGCGAAAAATGGATAAAGGCGTGACATTTATTCTTTTTGTTCAGATCGTGAAGATTGATTTCTGTCCTTAACCGAAAATGGACAATTTGATAATTCAAAATCAATGGGTTCTTTGCCTGGCAGGGCACTAAAGCATCTCTCCCAAAAGTGGGCATCGGTTTTGGGATAAAGACATGCGTAAAAACAAACTGTTAGAGTAAGCGGAGTGGATAAGATAATGTGCTACACGCTCTAGTGTCCGTTCTTGCAATCAGTAAGTTTTTCTTGGATAGCTCTAAAAATATTTAAAACCTCATTCAGCTATTATTTTGTCTTTTTATTCTTTATAATAAATCATCAGGCATTTAAATTATCAATAGAGAAGAATCCTAATGCCTGATGCTATTTGTTATCAAATATTAGATAATCTCATTGCTTACGTAACGGTGAGAAATTTTAACTCTCCGGCACTTGAAAAGTCTTTGCTGACTTCACTTACAATTCCGTTCTCAATAGCTAAATCATCAACCAGATTAAGCTTCATTTGATCTGAGCCCTCTGAGAAGTTCAAATCTTTTAAATCTACCCAGACAATGTTCGGGCGGGTGGTCGATTCAAAAACATATCGTTTGTTTGTCAGGTCAATGATGGTTTGCCATAAAGTTTGCGATGCTTCCGGTGCCTCTGGATCCGGAATTCTGAACGGCTGAGCCGTGTTGCGCATGATACTCAACATGGAAGCAACCGCCTGAACCTGATTTTTGGCTTCAGGCAAACGGCTGACATAATAGCTGGCTCGTGCAAAACGATCAGTTGCTTTCGTTGAGCCCGGCAATGGTTGTGAACCACCAAAGCCATTAATTCCTTTAAGTATTTTCAGTTGCTGATCATAGGTTGGTGAATTTGTCATCACCTTATAATCGGCACTATGATAAACAACAGGGTTCCCGGCAACATATTCTATAATACAGGAGTCACCCGTTGAATCTTCAATCGCCAGATGCAAAGCAGGCGCGACGCCTCCTGTCGGATCTTTCATTTGTACAACTTGCACATTTGTCTCTTTAACCCATGCAACGGCTTGCGCAACGGTTGCAAAATTATCGAGGAAATATTGGAGCCAGATGGCTTGGCTGAGTTTAGGCCGATCTTGGTTTATTTCACCATAATCGGATTCTGTCAGCCATAGAATATGCCCTGCAAGACCGGCTTCGTTCACACCATCTACTGAAATCATATCGAAACATGTTGCGACGACACTTCCGTATTGGGAGGTCCACTTCAGATCTCCGTAAACGCCATCATTTCTTTCGATACCTCGTGGTTGCGTCCAAAGATTTGTCATAAGATCTTTATGAAAATCCATATTTCTGCCAACGATCACTAAGCCTTGCGTGTCGGACCAAAGAACTCGCGTGCACATATTCACCCCACACCGTATAAAGATTTATAATTATTCCTCATATACGTTAGATAAGTTATTGAATTAATCAATCATCATCTAATTTTTTCAAAATAAAATATGAAAATTACAGATGAGAAAACCACTGGCAGACTTGAGCCAATATGCCTGCGCATAGTGCTTTATATTTATCTGCCATAGTCTAAAAAGATGTATGAATAACGGTTGTATATCACGACGCATAAAAGATTTTTATGGGCGGACTAACAGCTGACCTATGCAATTATGTATCTATTGTCGCGATCGGATTTTTGCCGATTGTGAACCAATTGATGACTGCCCTTTTTATATATGCCTTTAGCTAAAAACATGGGTGCCAGCAGCCAACCGGCACCAGCAAAAAAAGATAAGCATCCATGCGTTGCACATTTTGGCTGCCTTCATGTCGTTCAGCGAATGGATGATAAAGCTATTGGGTATTTCGTTGCTAGGCTATTCGCGTTGCTGGTAGCAACACTGTGAGGTTGGCTATCCAATCTAAGAAACAGTAATAAAGACTTTTATTAAATAAAATATCTTTGTCGAACGCTTAATATTCTTAAGTTTCCGCTTGCCTGCTTTACGAGTATGCACTTTAATAAGATTCGTCATACTTATTGAGGGGAACTACATTGAATAAATTCATTCGTTCGCTTGCAATGTCTCTCGCTTTGACAATTTCAGCTACTGGAATTGCGACAGCTGAAACCAAACTTAATTTCGCATGGCCAGTTAATGTCGGCCCTCTCAATCCGCATCTTTACACGCCTAATCAAATGATCGGACAGAATATGGTCTATGAGCCATTGGTCCGCTATATGAGCGACGGTAGCGTGCAGCCATGGCTGGCAGAGTCATGGGAGGTTGAAGATGGCGGCAAAACCTATATTTTCAAACTCCGTGAGGATGTTAAATTTTCAAATGGTGAAGTTTTTGATGCCAAGGCTGCAAAAGAAAATTTTGACGCCGTTTTGGCAAACAGAGAACGACATGCATGGCTCGAGCTTGCCAATCAGATTGTTTCGGCCGAAGCGATTGAACCGTACAAGTTAAAGCTAACGCTTAAAGGTGCCTATTATCCGATTCTTCAGGAATTGGCTTTGCCGCGTCCGTTCA
Organism: Paenochrobactrum sp. BZR 201-1; assembly: GCF_044987585.2. Lineage (NCBI taxonomy): Bacteria > Pseudomonadati > Pseudomonadota > Alphaproteobacteria > Hyphomicrobiales > Brucellaceae > Paenochrobactrum > Paenochrobactrum sp. BZR 201-1. The sequence goes on from NZ_JBJDRZ020000024.1 coordinate 12,672, forward strand.
GATTTATTGCGCCTTCTCAATTTAAAGACGGCGGTACAAAAGATGGTATCGTTGCACCGGTTGGCACCGGACCATGGAAGCTCACGGAAACAAAGCTTGGCGAAAAGGATGAATTTGTCCGCAATGATCTCTATTGGGGCGCCAAGCCTGAATATGAACATATTACGGTAAAAGTCATTCCTGATCCAAATACGCGTGCTATTGCATTTGAGACAGGTGAAGTTGACTTTATCTATGGATTGGACGGGCCACTTTATCCTGATACATTTCAACGTTTCAAAAACATGGGACTCTATACGACAGAATTATCTGATCCGATGGAAACCTGGGTTTTTGCGATTAATACAAAGACCGGGCCAACTCACGATCTTTCTGTAAGGCAGGCAATCAATCATGCTGTCAATAAGGACAAGATGATTGATAAGGTGCTTTATGGCACCCAAAAGCGAGCGGACACGCTTTTCTCAACCAACGTTCCTTATGCCGATATCGGCCTTAAACCATATGAATATGATGTCGGCATTGCGACAGATCTTCTGGATGAAGCGGGCTGGAAAGAAGCCAAACCGGGAGATATTCGTCAGAAAAACGGGGAACCACTAACCGTTGAGCTGAACTTTATTGGCACCGATGCAATCGCAAAATCAATTGCCGAAGTTGTTCAGGCTGATCTTCGACAGATCGGAATCGATGTCAAACTGACCGGGGAAGAAGAAAGCAGTGTTTATGCACGTCAGCGTGACGGTCGATTTGGTTTGATCTTCAATCGTACATGGGGCTCGCCTTTTGATCCTCATGCGTTTGTAAGTTCAATGCGTATTCCCTCCCATGCAGATTTTCAGGCACAGCAAGGATTGGCAGATAAAGCGGAAATTGATGCCAAAATCGGACAGGTCTTTACGACAGGTGATGAAGAAACCAGAAAACAACTATATAAGGACATTCTTAGCCGTCTGCATGAAGAGGCTGTTTATCTGCCGCTCACATTTGTGACAGCAATTGCCGTTGCAAAGCCGGAAGTTGGCGTAATTCCATTTGGTGCAATGTCGAGTGAAGTACCTTTTGAACAACTCAAGCCAAAAGCAGATTAAATGACATGGCAGCTTTCATTTTCAGGCGGGTACTTTTTCTTATACCGATGTTGCTTGGTGCATCGCTCTTTATATTTTTAACGCTGAGGCTGGGTCCTAGCGACCCGGCAATGGATTATCTTCGGCTGTCAAAGGTTCCGCCAACACCTCAGGCTTTGGAGCATGCCCGGCAATTACTGGGGCTTGATCAACCGATCATCTTTCAGTATTTAGACTGGTTGTGGAACGCTCTCCGTTTGGATTTCGGCATATCTTACGCCACACAGCGCCCTGTATTACCTGATATTCTTCACTTTCTTCCGGCCACGCTTCAACTTGCCGGTGTTGCCCTTCTGTTAACCATAGGCCTTTCTGTTCCGCTTGGAATGTGGGCTGCACGTCATCGTGAGAAATGGCCGGATCAGATTGTACGCTTAATCGCCTTTGTCGGCGTTTCCATGCCGAACTTCTGGCTTGGTTTTTTATTGGTTCTGGTCTTTTCGGTTTACCTCGGCTGGCTTCCTCCGATGGGAAAAGGTGGCATTTCCCATATTATAATGCCGGTAATCGCTATTTCCTTCATGTCTTTGGCAATTAACGCACGGCTTTTGCGTGCGAGTATGCTTGAGGTCAGCGGACAGCGTCATGTGCGTTATGCACGATTGCGAGGCTTGTCGGAAAGACGTGTTGAGCATTCACATATTTTGCGTAACGCCTGGCTTCCGATCATCACAGCAATAGGCATGCATATTGGCGAACTGATCGGGGGCGCATTGATCATCGAAAGCATCTTCGGCTGGCCAGGTGTTGGGCGATATGCTGTTTCAGCTATTCTCAACAGAGATTACCCTGTCATTCAATGTTTCACATTGCTCATGGTCGTTATTTTTGTTCTGTGTAATTTGATTGTCGACATCATCTACGCCATCGCAGACCCCAGAATCCGGCTTTCAGCAGAGGGTGTACAGTAATGATGCAAAATCAGATCATTGCACAAAGTGCATCAAGAACGTTAAGCCGCAATTTACTTTTGTGGTTCTCTTTCTCCATTATTGCTTTACTCGTGATGGCAGCAATCGCCGGACCATGGATTTCTCCGCACGATCCGGATTTTGTTGATATCGGGCAGCGCTTACAATCTCCTGACAGCACTTACTGGCTGGGCACAGATCATCTGGGCAGAGATATTTTTTCCCGTTTGATAGCAGGGGCGCGTGTTTCCTTAGGCGCAGTTGCAATAACCCTGGTGATTATACTTACCCTTGGTATCAGCATCGGCGGTTTCTCGGGCTTTGTAGGAGGACGTACCGATCAGATCATTATGCGTGTTACAGATGTTTTCCTGACATTTCCAACTTTGGTGCTGGCACTTTTTATGATCGGTATACTTGGAACCGGAATTGTCAATGTAATCATTGCCATCGCCTTGTCTCACTGGGCATGGTACGCGCGTATCGTGCGCGGCATCGTGCTTTCGCTTCGACACAGAGAGTTCATTCTCGCTGCAAGGCTCAGCGGAGCCAGCCGTCTGCGTGTATTCATGAAGCATCTGTTTCCCGCAACAATCGCGCAGTTGATGGTTTTAGCAACTTTAGATATCGGTCATATGATGCTCCATGTTTCCGGACTGTCTTTTCTTGGTCTTGGTGTTACTCCGCCCACTGCAGAATGGGGGGTAATGATCAATGATGCACGGCAGTTTGTCTGGACATCACCGATGCTTATTTTCTGGCCAGGCCTCATTTTGTTTTTCAGTGTTATGGCTTTTAACATTCTGGGCGACGCCCTGAGAGACAGACTAGATCCCAATCTGAGGGCAGAAACATGTCATTAAATTCTCAAATACTGGAAATTCGCAATCTTTCCGTCGGTTATTATCACGATACCCATATTCATTTGATTGTAGCGGATTTGTCGTTGACGATTGAACGAGGAAAGATACTCGCTCTTGTCGGCGCAAGTGGTTCGGGCAAGTCGATGACATGTTCAGCAGTGCTCGATGTTTTGCCGCCGGGTGTCAAGACAGTTAACGGAACCATTCATCTTGACGGCAAACAAGTACCCCCCAAAGAATTGCGGGGGCGTAGCGTGGCTAGTATTATGCAAAACCCACGCAGTGCGTTCAATCCTGTGCGTACAATGCGCCAGCATATTGCCGAGACACTTTCAGCGCTCGGACGTAACAGCCATAACGAGATGGTTGAGATCAATGATACCTTGCTAGCGGTTGAGCTTGATGAGCCCGAACGGATACTTGATCTTTATCCGTTCGAAATGAGCGGCGGTATGCTGCAACGCATGATGATTGCCATTGCTTTGCTAAGTAAATCGCAATTCCTTTTTGCCGATGAACCGACCACAGATCTTGATCTGATCGTTCAGATAAAAATTTTGGAGCTACTCGAAAAACTTGCACATGAAAGAGGTCTCGGCATTTTGTTGATCACGCACGACATGGGTGTTGTTGCAAAAGTCGCCGATGAGGTTGCCGTCATAGATACCGGTATCTTGGTCGAACAAAAACCCGTGGAAAAGATTTTTCAAACACCTAAAGACCCCATCACGCGAATGCTGGTGTCTGCTCATTTATCGCTATACGGCATGGAGCTGGCAGTCTGATGTTATTGCAAGTAAAAAATATCAGTAAATATTACCAAACGCATTCTCTGATGGGGGCAAGCGAGCCACGTCTTATTCTTGATGACGTCTCTTTTGTTATTCAAGAAGGCGAGACAATCGCATTATTAGGACGCAGCGGTTGTGGTAAAAGTACCCTCGCAAGACAGATCTGCGGTTTGGAATACCCTGAAACAGGCGAAATTCTTTATCGGGCTACGTCAACGCGCAAGCTTGACCGCGAGCAAACCCGTTTGTTTCGACGCGACGTGCAGATGGTTTTCCAGGATTCACCAAGTGCTGTCGATCCGCGTATGACAATCCGCTCGATCATTGAAGAACCTTTAAGGCATCTTACTGAACTGCGTTCTGAACAAAGACTTAAACGTATTGCCGAACTCCTTGAAATGGTCGAATTGCCGAAAGACTTAATCAATAAGTTGCCGTCACAGATCAGTGGTGGCCAGTTGCAACGTGTTTGTATCGCCAGATCGCTTGCAGCCAACCCGAAATTGATCATTCTTGATGAGGCAGTTTCAAATCTTGATACGCATTTGCAAGCTTCTGCTCTGAAATTGCTCGCTAAACTGCAAGAGAGTCAAAGTGTTTCATATCTGTTTGTGACACATGACTTGAGGTTAGTCGAACGATTTGCCGATCGTATTATCGTCATGGAAGATGGCCGTCTGGTAGAGGAACAGGATAATGGTCAAATAGAAACTTTGAAGCATAAAGCATCTATAGCGCTTAAAGATGCAATCCTTCCACCTTTGCCGGATAAAAGAAATAAATGCTCGCATGAGCTTTACGTGTGATAAGCTAAATTTTCTTTTGCTAAAGATTGTAAAGCGTTACTCTGATTATATGATAATTTAGTTTTCCGTATTACACTCGGAGAGGCCGAATCTGGGTGTTTTTTAATGAATTAAAATAATTCTTATGTATTGATTGATGGCTATTTTTTTATATTGAATTATTTTAATTTTATAAATTTGGATATTTTTAGGATTTATTTTCATATTTATATTTTAATGTAGTTTTATATTTTACGGTAATATTTTTACCGCTACCCATTTAAGAAATTATATTCTTAGATTTGTTTATAAAATGATTTTTTCTTTCTGTTCATGGCGGAGCTTCATGGTCAAGAATTAGGCATCAGTGTCGAAGAGCACCAGCCTAATCATACAGGATCATGCAATGAAAAAGACTTTAATATCCTTTCTAACTTCAGTCAGTTTACTGGGTGGTGTTTTGCCGGCCTTTGCAGAAAACGGCGACGTGATCCGTTATGCCTTATGGAGCAATCCGCGCGGGACATTTCATCCAACACTTTATTTTACTGACTATGACCGTGCGATTATTTTTTCGGTTTTTGGACGCCTTTATACACTGGATGAAAAGCAGCAACCTGTGCCATCCTTGGCGTTATCTCATGAATATTCAACGGATGGTCGCACATTGACGTTGCATTTGCGCGAGGATGTGAAATGGCATGATGGGCAAGCCTTTACGGCCGAGGATGTCGCTTTCACATATGGCACACAGGCACATCCTGATTTTCCGCGTGATACACCTGATTTTGTCAAGCAACTGGAAGGTTATGAAGACTATCACTCAGGCAAAAGCCAGGAGCTTTCCGGTATAAAGGTCATCGATGACAATACTGTCAGCTTTACGTTCAAAGCGCCATATGCAGCCGTTTTTGCGCATTTTACCGATAAGCCTGTATTGGCCAAACATATTTGGGAAAAGGTGCCTGTTAAAACATGGAATGAAGCAACAGAGCAACTGCGTAATCCGGTTGGAACGGGTGCTTATAAATTTGTTGAATTTCTTTCCGATCAATATGTTAAACTGGTGCGTAATGATGATTATTTTGGTGGTCAGCCAAAAACTGAAACCATTATTTTTAAAATCTCCAATGCGCAGACGGCTCAAAGCGAGTTGATTAACGACGAGCTCGATATCGCAGAAATTTCATCATGGAACGAGCGCGATCTTCAAACTTATCGTGATGCGGGCATTCGAATTGTCGAGCAATATGGCCCGGGCGGGCAATATATGCCTTTTGATACCCGCAATCCGAAACTCGCAGATAAAAAAGTGCGTCAAGCGATTGTTTACGGCATTAACCGTCAAGCAATTGTTGATCGTTTGCTTTTCGGTCATGGACAGGTTTTCAATGCCAAGGCTCATCCTCAAAGCCCTTATTATCCATCTGATCTTAATCCTTACGATTATGATCCAGAAAAAGCCAAAGCGCTGCTCGCGGAAGCTGGTTGGACGGATAGCGACAATGATGGTTTTGTCGATAAAGACGGAAAGAAATTTACATTTACGCTGAATTATCCGACCGGCAATCGCACCCGTGAATTATCAGCACCTATTATTCAGCAAAATCTCAAGGCAATCGGCATTGACGTGGTTCTCAACTCCGCTGATTTTAATACGACGCTGGCAATCTTGCAGGATCCGAAACAGAGCTATGATGGTGTGTTGATGGGCGGTACATTCCGGCCTGCACAGTATGAAAACAATTTTTGGTGGGAACGGTTTTCAACACCGGAACTCGATAAATTGGCGGCTGCTTTTAACTCTACCATCAACCCTGAAGAGCTTGAAAAAAACGTTGGAGGCTGGTTGCGCGGTGTCAATGATGAAGTGCCACATGTCTGGCTCTACATTCCGAATGAAGGCTTTGCACTGGGTAAACGCGTAACAAATCACTCTGCGCGCCCCTATGAACCATTCGCCGACATAGCTGAGTGGACTGTCAGTAAATAATGAAGAGCCGGATATAAAAATATCCGGCTTCCATTAAAGGCTTGCTTTATGATTGTTTATATTCTGCGCCGTCTATTGATTGCGATACCGGTCATTGTCGGTATTTCGATTGTGGTTTTTGTGCTGGTCAAACTTCAGCCGGGTGATCCGTTTGTCGGTATGATCAGTCCGGAAACGACACCGGAAGAAAAACAGGAAATGTTATTGCGTGCCGGTTATCTCGATCCGGTTTGGCAACAATATCTGCGCTGGGCAACACGCGCTGTGACGGGTGACCTTGGTTATTCTTTACAGCACGGCACACCGGTGACAAAGCTTATCGGCGAGCGTCTTGGCAACACATCATTGCTGGCTGGCGCAGCCCTTGCTTTGACACTTGTGATTGCTTTGCCGCTTGGACTTTATGTTGGCCTGCGCCGCAATAGCAGTGTCGATGTCATTGCATCGGTCTTGTCTTTTATACTGGTTTCAATACCGGCCTTCTTTCTGGCAATCGTCTTTATCAAATTATTTGCGGTTAATCTGCGTTGGTTGCCAACATCGGGTGTCATAACACTAGGTACCAATTATACCGGTATGGCACATGTTATTGATGTTATTAGTCATTTGATATTGCCTGCATCTGTTTTGGCGCTCACCAATATTGCCATTTTAAGCCGTTATTTGCGCTCCAGCATCAGTGACATTCTTGAACAGGATTTTATCAGGGCTTTATTTGCCAAAGGTTTGACACGCCGATCCGTGATTACGCCGCATTTGCTTCGCAATGCCGCCAAGCCGTTGATCACGATTGTCAGTCTGGAAATACCTGCCTTACTCTCGGCTACCCTTTTAACTGAAACTATTTTCAGCTGGCCCGGCATTGGTCGTCTTAGTTTTGAGGCGGTGCAGGGCAGGGATTATCCACTTTTGATGGGCATTGTGCTGTTTCTGGCATTGATCACTTTGCTGACCAATCTGCTTGCTGACGTGCTTTACGCCCTGATCGACCCACGTGTGAGGCTCGGCTGATGAGTATAATTGTTGCAGAAACTTTGCCTGTAAGCCGCACAATATGGCAACGCCTCATTGCTGACCGCTATTTTTTCTGCGGCTTTGTGATTTTGTTCGCTCTGACTGGTCTTGCCGTTGCTGCCCCCTGGCTTGCACCTTTCAATCCGGAAGATGTTGATCTTTTTTCGATTGAATCACCGCCGGATGCCATTCATTGGCTAGGTACCGACGAAATTGGTCGTGATGTGTTGTCGCGTCTTTTATATGGCGGTCGTGTCTCGGTTCTTGTCGGCCTTTCAGCTGTGTTGGTGCAATTGGTCATCGGCGTTTTTCTTGGCAGTCTTGCCGGTTATTTCAGCGGTATTGTTGATGCAGGTATCATGCGCTTGACTGAAGTGGTCATGTGCTTTCCGTTCTATGCCATCGCAATTACGCTTGCAGCGATTTTCGGTGCCAGTGTCTGGAATGTTATTCTCATTATCGGCATTTTGAACTGGACCGGTCTGGCGCGTCTTGTACGTGCTGAATTATTGTCGCTGCGCGAGCGTGAATATGTTTTGGCCGCCAAAGCGATGGGCGTCAGCCATGTTCGTATTATAGCACATCATTTGCTGCGCAATGCCTATGGTCCCATTCTGGTCTATGCCACTTTGGCAGTAGCACACGGTATTTTGGCAGAGGCAGCGCTAAGCTTTTTAGGTCTTGGTGTGCGCCAGCCGCAAGCCTCATGGGGCAATATGCTCTCTGCAGCGCAGAGTATGCGCGTAATCAGCTATCAATGGTGGCTATGGGTGCCGCCGGGCATCGCGATTGTTGCGATGGTTCTTTCCATTAATTTTGTTGGTGAAGGTTTGGCGCGCACCCTTAATGCCCGCCCCATCACTCCGATCAAAGATCTGAAGCCATAACAGCCATTCGTATATGGTTTTGAAAGGAAATTAAGATGAGCGATTTTTTAAATCAGTTACAAGAAGCAAGTGTTCTTTCTCCCAACGAACAGGCTTTTCTCGGTCGTATCGATGAATGGTTTGCAGCACATAAACAAGAATTTATTGCCGATCTGATTGATTGGGTGAGCTATCCAAGTGTGAGTGACGCCGATAAAGCCGCGCCTGATGCGCCCTTCGGCCCTGAAGTGGCACGTTTATTTGATCGCGTGATTGAACGCGCACATGCACTCGGTTTTAAAACAGAGCGTCATGATGGTTATGCCATTTCAATCTTGGGTGATGATGGATCTATCGATGAAGATATCGGCTTGGTGTCTCATCTTGATGTCGTGCCAGCGGGTGAAAACTGGACTTTCGAGCCATATCAACCATTTGAGCGGGACGGCTTCATTATTGGTCGAGGATCATCGGATAATAAAGGGCCAGCCTTACTCGACCTTTATTTGCTGCGCGCTTTTCGTGAGCTTGGTGTTGGTTTCAAACGTCGTTTGCGCATTGTTTATGGCGGGGCGGAAGAAACATCGATGGCAGATATTGCGTATTTTGCCGAACACGGCCCAGTGCCGCGCTTGTCCATCATTACTGACGGCGGGTTTCCGGTAAATTATGCACAAAAAGGCGGGCTAAATCTTGTGGTTCGCTTGCCTGTTCAAGGATCTGTCCTTGCGGGATTAAAAGCAGGTGTGGCCGCCAATGCGGTGCCTGCATCAGCAACTTTGGCCTTAAAAGATCGAGATATTAAAACGTGGGAAGAAAAAATAGCGTCCCTTTCAGCTGATCTGAGGGAAAAGATTAGTGTAGGACAAGATGGCGCCGACCTTATCTTGCATGCGCGCGGGCAATCAGGACATGCAGCATTTCCGGAAAATACGCTTAATCCTATTCCGCTTTTGTTACGTGCACTGATTGAAGCAGACACATTGCAAGGTGCCGATCTTGAACTTGCCAAACTGATCGCAGGTCTTTTGGCCGATCCTTGGGGCAAAGGTGCCGGTGTGGCTGATGAGGACGAACAAACAGGAAAACTGACCCTCAATGGTGGTCTTATTAGTGGTGATGAAAATGGTATCACATTGCATCTGGATATACGTTATCCGATATCGACCAATGTTGGCCAATTACTGACAGTTTTGGAAGAAAATATCCGTCCGTTTGAAGGTCATATTGACATTGAGCGCGACGCCAAACCCGTTCATTTTGACAAGAACAGCTCCTTGGTACAATTGCTGCAAAATAGTTTTGACACAGTGGCTGAAGCAAAAACCCAACCCTTTTCCATGGGTGGCGGAACCCATGCACGCGTGTTGCCAAATTCAATCACCTTTGGTCCGGGTTTCGGACGCGATCCGTCGCTTCTGTTTCAAGGCGAGGCTGTGAATGCACGACCGGATTTCATTCCGGCTGAAAACGGGTCGGCACATGGCCCTGACGAGTTTGTAGCAATTGAAAATCTGCGCAAAGCTTTGCTGGTTTATGCCGTTACCCTGCCACGCCTTGACCGCTGGGTAGATGAAGGGTTGGTGTGACATGCCGCTAGCGCTTAAAAAGGAAATTTTAACGGTTAATGATTTGTCGGTTCGTTTTCAGGATGGAAATGGCTATGTTGAGGCAGTCAAAAATATCAGCTTTGAATTGGCAAAAGGTGAAATATTAGCCATTGTCGGCGAAAGCGGTTCAGGAAAATCTGCAACTGCGATGGCTATTCTTAACCTGTTGCCGGGCAATGCAAAAGTTACAGGATTTGTAGGTTTTGCTACGCATGATCTGATTAATATAAACAAGCAAGTCATGCGGGATATTCGTGGCAAACGCATTGCGGTCATCTTTCAAGATCCGGCTGGCGCACTTGATCCGGTTTTTTCAATAGGTTTTCAGTTAGATGAAGCCATTCGCCTGTACAAACCGGAAATGCCCCGAAAGGCCCGGTTGGAGCGTGCTGCCGAATTGTTAAATCAGGTTGGCATTAATGATGCACAAAAACGACTGTCGCGCTACCCGCATCAGTTTTCCGGTGGTCAGTTGCAGCGCATCATGATTGCAATGGCGCTGGCCGGAGATCCGGAAATTCTGATTGCCGATGAACCAACAACGGCCTTGGATGTGACCGTGCAGCAGGACATTCTTGATCTGCTTTATCGCCTCAACCAAGAGAAGCAAATGGCACTATTGTTGATCACCCATGATATGGGCGTTGTCGCTGATTTGGCGCACCGTGTCATTGTGATGCGTCAGGGTGAAATTGTCGAAACTGCATCAGCAAACACATTATTTGCCAAACCATCACAAGACTATACGCGCCAATTATTAGCAGCAGTGCCGGATCAGCAAACTGCACGATCAAAACCAAAAATCATATCGGCAAAAAATGCACCGGTCATTGTCGAGCTGCGTGATGTGCGTCTTGCCTATGCAAGTGGCTTTGGACGGCGCACAGAGATTGTCAAAGGTGTATCTTTTGACATTCATGCCGGTTCCTTCATGGGGCTGATCGGGGAATCCGGCTCAGGCAAAACCACGATTGGCAGAAGTCTGCTGGGATTACTGAAACCCAATGCAGGTTCCATCCGCTTCACGGATGCCTTTATTGATGGTGGTTTAAAAGCCCAATCTAAACAATGGCGCAAGCATATAGGAGCGGTTTTTCAAAACCCTGCAAGCTCACTCAATCCGCGCGTGACAATCGGGCAATCCATTGCCGAACCTTTGCAAACGCAGACTGATTTCACCGCGCAAGAGATTAAAACGCGTGTTGCGGAATTGCTTGAGCAGGTTGGGTTGCCGCGCGGTTGGGAAAAGAGATTACCGTCCGAACTTTCAGGTGGTCAGCGCCAACGTATCGCGATTGCCCGTGCTTTGGCTCTAAAACCAAGATTATTGATTGCCGATGAACCGACATCGGCACTCGATGTATCCGTTCAGGCAGATATTTTGCAATTACTGGAAAATTTGCAAAATGAATATGGTTTTGCCTGTCTTTTTATCAGTCATGATTTGGCGGTGGTGCGTAATATTTGCCGATCGGTCATTGTGCTTCGTAATGGTGCCATCGTTGAAACCGGCTCTGTCAGCTCCGTATTGGATAATCCGCAGGATCCTTATACGCGCCAGCTTATTGCCAGTGCGCCGGTGGCTGATCCTGCAAAACAAGCTGAACGACGCAATGAGCGTTTTTCGGGGAAGACACCACAGGTTAGGCGTTTGAGTGAAAAACAATATTTGCTGCCGGTTTTACAAGGAACTGTATCAGCGGTTGCATGAATGATGTCGATCTTTGGGTTTTTCATGATGAAAAGCACACATACTGCATCAACTGATTTCTGATAGGTCGAGGATTAGATTATGACGATTTCAACCAAGCCCAAACGGCTCGGATTTTTTACGCGGGTGCTGGATCAGGCCGATGCGGGCGAGCGTTATCGTTTGGTAAGTGAACAAATAATCCATGCTGAAAAACACGGGTTTGACAGTGCATGGGTGGCTCAGCACCATTTTCATGCCGACGAAGGCGGCTTGCCGTCCCCTGCCGTTTTTCTGGCGCATGTCAGTGCCCGTACATCGCATATTCGTCTTGGCACTGGTGTTATTACACTGCCGATGGAAAACGCGATCCGTGTGGCGGAAGATACCTCAGTTCTGGATTTGCTGTCCAATGGCCGATTGGAAGTAGGCTTTGGTACCGGTGGCACACGGGAATCTTTTGAAACTTTCGGGGTCGACAGCGACAAAAGAGGCGAGGTTTATGCTGCCAATCTTCAGCTTGTGCGTGACGCTTGGAGTGGCATTCGCTTAAATGGTGGCAATCATCTTTATCCGACAGCGCCACATCTCATCAATCATGTCTGGCTCGCAACATTTTCCGCTTTAGGCTCAAAATTAGCAGGACTTAGTGGTGACGGGCTGATGTTGTCACGCACCCAACCGCGCGATCCCCAAAATCCGGATGCGTCTTTGTCCGATATTCAAAACCCGATCATCGATGCTTATCTGAATGCACTTCCGGAAGGAAAAACGCCGCGAATCCTTGGTTCGCGCAGCTTGTTTGTTGCAGAAGATCGCAAACGTGCACTACAATTGGCAGAATATGGCTTGAGTGATTTTGCGGCTAAAATGGCAGCACGCGGGCTCCCTGTTCAAGCACGCAATGTCGAAGATCTGATCCGCGTATTTGATAGTCACGTCGGCACACCCGACGATGTTATCGCATCATTAAAGCAGGATACTGCTTTGGCACGCAGCACCGATCTGGTGTTTCAGGTGCATTCAATTGATCCGCCGCATGAAGATATTTTGCGTTCTATTGAACTGACTGCGCAATATGTCGCTCCGGCATTGGGTTGGCACAAACAATCATCATCAAAGCTTGTAGCAGCAGAATGAGGAGCAAACATGAGCGCGCATAATAAGGATATTATTGATCAGCTGGCCGGTGTTAAAGCCGGCTCTTCACTTGATCATTTGAGGGCAAGACGACCTGTTACCAAAGAGCAGGCACAAGCAAGTTGGGAGGTTTTGTTTCAACCCGCCAACGAGACCGAAATTTCAATTACCGAGCGCCTTGCAGTCGGACTTTTTGTTTCAGAGCTACATGGGGACGTGGCCAGCCGCAAACTTTATGAAACAAAGCTGAAAAATCAGCCTGATGGTGAACAACTTGCTGATATAATCAGAAAAATTGCGCAAACAAATAAAGCAGAAGGGCCTTATGGGCACTTCCCACAAGGGCCATTAAGTGCAGAAGATCAGGATGGCCCGTCCTTTGTACAATCTAAAGAACATGCGCAAGTCGTGTCACAGCGCTTGTGGGCAGCTCTAACGCACGCACATTTTCTCGTTTTTCATCCGCGTGATGCAAACCCTGACCGTTTGAAAATTCTCACCAATGCTGGTTGGTCAGCAACCGGCATTATCACCTTGTCCCAGCTTATATCCTTTCTGGCTTTCCAGTTGCGTGTGGTCAGCGGACTGAAAATATTGGCCGAAGCTTAATTTTTGAAAGCAATTCCATGACAGAACAAGTGATCGAACCCCATATTGAGAACGGACCGACTGTTTTTACACAAGCTCAAGTCGGCTGGACGCCTTGGCTGGCACCTTTGGCAGAAGGTGAACTGAGCGAAAGACACAGGCAAGCTCTGGTAGAGCCTGCTCGTGCCAAAAATCCATATTTCACATTATTGGTGCGGGATCCGGATATTCTGGAAACACGCACAAAAACAGACAAAGATATTTTTTACAATACCAAGGATGGCCTAGCCCGTGCAGAGCGTGAGTTGGCAGCAACCGCCGCGTCGCGATTTAATGGTTGCATTTATTGCGCATCAGTTCATGCACGTTTTGCGTCGCATTTTTCCAAACGGGAAGAAGATGTGCAGCGCTTGCTTGATGAGGGGATTGATGCTGATCTGGGAGAGCGATGGAATGCGATCGTTGCTGCCTCTGTTGCGCTCACCGCAACACCACCTGCCTTTAATAAAGATCATGTCGTGCGTTTACGTGCAGCCGGTTTTGATGATGCAGAAATAAGCGATGTCATTCATGGTGCGGCATTTTTCAATTGGGCCAATCGTTTAATGTTATCCATTGGCGAGCCGACAGGCGTTAATGCATAAATTTTTAACGCGAATAGGTGGGGTCAGGTTTGAAATACGGCTTGCATTGATAATAGTAAATTATCAATGCAAGCATTCATTCTGGAGCGTACCTGTTCGCCTCAAGTGAGGAGGAATTACGAGAACAAAACGACGGCTCATTATTTGAGTGAAATTTGTACTAAAAATTCAAACGCCGCTAATTAAAATCTCCAAAATGATTTTTAAAGTAAAGGCGCGTCTTAGTGAAAGAAACGCCGTTCATAATTTATACCAGCAAGTTTTTTCTGCTTAAATTTTGCAAAGCATCATAAGCGGAAAGAACGGTTTCCATCTGTGCAGTGTGACCGCGGATGAAATCGTCACCATAAATGGTTTCATCCGGATATTCCGTAATCAGTGTCATCGGCACCATATGACGGTCATCGACACTGATCAGACACGGAAAGCCATTGATGATACGAAAGCCGGTTTCGCCGGCATGCTTTTCAAACAATGCAATTTGCGAATTATTATAGTCAACAAGTCCTGTAATGGCGGATAGGTGGCGGGTGACATGATCAACCAGCTCTTCGGATTGTTTTAGCCATTCACTGTGATGGCGAACAATCAGAAAGAAGCCTTTAGGTAGTGTCCACATGCCAAAACCGCGTGGGACATAACCTGAAAGCGGGCGTGTCCATTCATGCGACGGATAGCCGTGCAAATTGACATGCAGTTTTGCACCCGTTAATTTTTCGGCCTGAATGCGGATCGCTTTTTCCCAAAGCTTGTCGCCATTATTTTCAACACTGCGATATTCCAGATCATCACCCATCGCGGTATAGCGCGCTGCATGGTGCATATGTTTCGGATTAGCGGCACATAAACGACGGTGTAACTCGTAGCCGTCCGGATTTTCTTGCGGCGAAATGGTGAAATGCGCCGAACTGCGGGCTTTCAGCTGACGAGCCGCACGCAAGGCACCAACAACACCTGTTGTTTCATTGGCATGTTGGCCGGCACTGATGATCATTGGCTGATCACTGCCTTTGATATAGCGTCCATGAACCGTGCGGCCGGAACGGGATTTACTTTGATAAATTTCTCCACCGATTTGCTCAAGTTCTGCTAAAATTTGAGCCGCAAAAAGAGGCGTTTGAGCTGTTTCAAGCTTTTGATCGTCGCCTGTTGCATCAATGGTCGAAAGCGGGCGGATGGTGATGCAGATGGAAGGTGCTTGGTCTGCATAGGTGATTTCAGGTACAATTTGCCCCGGTTGCAGCCCGCGATCACCGAGTGGGCGACCGGATTTTTTCTGAAAAACTTCTAAAAGAGAGAAATAGAAATCTTCATGCAAAGCTTCGCTTAAGCTAATGGCTTCTTCGGCATAGGCCAGCTTTTTGTCTTTTGCAGGCAGACGAACGCTAATATTAAGCTCTTCAAAATATGGCTCGCTCACCCCCCATGGATAGGTAGTGACAGCTGTAATACCGGCATGAAACATCTTTTCATAATCTGTTTCAAAGCGCTCTGATGTTGTGCCATCTGTACGGGTAATTTTTAGCCAGCCTGTTGGTGACAAAAGTGTTTCGCCAACAGCATCTTGATGAACGCGATTGGGTGCAAAGACTTCGTGGCTCTCTACGCGACCGTCCTGATAGGTCAGCTCGACGTAATAGATGAAGTCTTCTTTGCCGGACGGTGTAAAATCAACACTTGCACGACCGACCAATTTTGTCAGCGGATAGGTTTCCAGCAAAAAGCGGTTTGGCGCGCAGGCTTCATGCGATGGATAAGCGATTTTGATGTCTTTGACGGATGTACAATCAACACCCTCAAGAAAAAAATGCACAAGTGGCTTATAGGCACTATGTATTTTAGCCTCAACACCAAGTGCGTTCAGCTTTTTTTCTGTTGTTTTACGGCTTTGTTCGTCGTCAAAAAGCCATGCTTCAATGAAAGCGCCGTGCATTGCCGGAGAGCCACATAAAGCCAGTAATTGATCAATGCTGCGTTCAAAGCTATTTTCAAAAATAATGGTCATCGTGATGTTCTCCCTGTCGGATCAAGGCTGTCACGCAGCCAGTCGCCGAGAAGGTTAAGACCTAGAACGGTCAGCAAAATTGCTAACCCTGGGAAAACGCTCACCCACCATGCGGTTTGCAAATAGGTGCGGCCATCAGCCAGCATCCCGCCCCAGCTTGGAATGGTCGGATCAACACCGAGACCCAAAAATGTCAGACTGGATTCCAGCAGAATATTATTGGCAACATTGAGGGTCATTAACACGATAACAGGACCCAATAAGTTAGGCAGTAGATGCTGGAAAATGATGCGCCAGTCTTTCACGCCGATTGCACGCGCAGAAAGGATGAATTCGCGTTCACGCAATGCCAGTACCGAACCGCGGACAAGGCGGGCATATTGCACCCATTGTGAGACAATCAGAAGGACGATAGTATTCACCAGCCCACCTCCGACAATGGCGATAAAAGTAATCGCCAGCAGGATGAAAGGAAGCGCTAATTGCACGTCAGCAAAGCGCATGACCAACATATCCCAGAACCCGCGATAATAACCGGCAATCAGCCCCATGATAACGCCAAAAACCACAGCGCCAGCGACTGATATAAAGCCGACCATCAGCGAGATTTTACCGCCTGTGACCACGCGCGCCAGCACGTCACGCCCAAGGGGGTCAGTGCCGAAAATATGCGCGATGTTGGTAAATGGCGGGGTAAGACGCGCCATCAGATCAATTTTATCCGCGCCATTTGGAAAGAGCAGGCCGGAAAAAAGAACGGCTAAGCAGATGATTGCTGTCAGACCAACGCCAAGAATAAATTCAAGACTGAGCAAACGGGAGAACAGCAGGGAAGAGGAAGTTTTCGCGGCCATATTCTACTCCGTCCGGATGCGTGGATCGACAAGGCCATAGGCAATATCGACCAGAAGGTTGACACCGATAATCAAGAGCGACAATACGGTGATGGTTGCTTGCAATACTGGGTAATCACGGCCGGAAACGGCATCAAAAGCCAGCGTTCCCATGCCCGGCCAGCTGAACACGCGCTCAACGACCACAATGCCGCCAAGCAGACCACCAAATTGAAGGCCGAAATAAGTGATCAGTGGAATAGCGCAATTGCGCAAGGCATGTTTGTAGAGAACTTTGTTTTCACTCAAACCTTTGGCACGGGCAACCATGATATATTGCGATTGTAAAGTTTCGAGCATCGCAGTGCGCACCAGTCGCACATTGGTGGCGGTGAGAATAATGCCCATCGTGACCGCAGGCATGATGTAACTTTCAAAGCCGTTCATGCCGCTTGGCGGCAGCCATTGTACGCTGACGGCAAAGACGAGCACCAACATAGTTGCAAGCCAGAAATTTGGAAATGACAGGCCGACGAGCGATAGGATACGGATCAGCTGATCTGCCCATTTGCCGCGCGATGTTGCGGCCTTAATGCCGAGCGGAATGGATACGATAATAGAAACAATCATCGAGGCAAAGGCAAGCTTCAAAGTGGCAGGAAGCGCGTCTTTAATGAGCACATTGACCGGTGTTCCGCCAAGGAAACTGCGCCCAAAATCAAGCGTGAACAGGCCTTTAATAAAGTTCCAATATTGCACGATGAATGGTTGGTTCAAGCCCAAACCTTCACGGATACGCTCCAGATCGGCCTCGGTGACACTGCCTGCGCCTTGGGTGAGCATCAGCGCCGGATCACCGGTCAGACGGATTGCAAAAGCGACGGTCAGTGTCACAACAATGACGACAAAGATCGCCTGTAAAATTCGTTTGATCAGAAAACCGGCCAAAATGATGATCCTTTATAATATCAAGGAATTGCCGCGCCGATCAAAATCGGCGCGGTTTATTGTTGTATTAATCGACGCTGACTTCATTCAGACGCAGACGGCTGTCTGGTGCCGGTACGAAATCTTTGACGCGTTTGTTGATGCCGTAAATTGCTTTCTGGTTATAAAGCGGCATTTCCAGAGCGCGTTCGGCGGCGTATTTTGCTATGTCTTTCAAGATGACTTCACGCTTTACCCGATCAGTGATCGCGCGCTGGGATTCAAGCATTTCATTCATCTTCGGATCATCATCATACGGGTTCCACTTTTCACCGGTGTGATACATGGAATAAGCTGTATTATCATAATCGAATGTCCAACCGCCCCATGACTGCTGGAACATCGCGCCGGTTTTTCCCTGCGGAATGATGTCATTCAGAAGAACGTTGGTTTCGTATGGTTTGATGGTCGCCGTAATGCCGATCATCTGCAAATAGCTGGAGATTGCCTGAACAACTTCGTTCAAAGTCGCATCATTACCGCGAATATCGATCTGAACACTCGCGCCTGGTTTAACACCTGCTTCAGCAAGCAGCTTTTTGGCAGCTTCCGGATCATAAGGAAGCGGCTTCAGTTCAGGATCATAACCGAAAGATAATGAGCCTTGCAGACTGCCGATCGGTTCTGCTTGACCACCCAAAATAGACTGGATGATGGTGTCGCGATCAACGCCGAGGATTAAAGCTTTACGCACACGCGGATCAGCGGTGATGCCGTCACGGGTGTTAAAGCGTAAAGAATGAACGGTCGGGCCGGCAGTTGTCACGATCTCAAGCATCGGATCGCTCTGAATGGTTGGGATCATGCTGATTGGAATGGTTGGCGGGATCACGAGATCAACACGACCGGCTTGCAGTTCTGCAACAGCCGTTGCAGGCTCAGTGATAAAGCGATATTCCAGTTCGGAAAGCTTTGGCGCGCCGCCCCAATGGTCTGCAAATGCTTCCATCTGGATGCCGACTTTTGGCTTATAGCTGGTGACTTTGAACGGGCCGGTACCGACAGGATTGGCGTTGAAGAAATCATCGCCTTTTTCCTGAATATATTTTGGTGGGACGATCATCGCACCATAACCGGCCAGCTTGGTCATCAAAACCGGATCGGTGTCTTTCAGGTGGAAATCAACGGTTTTATCGTCGATGACTTCAACTTTATCAATCGCTACATAATTGGAGCGCTGCGGGCCCTTGCCGCCTTCTTCACCGAGCAGGCGTTCAAAAGTGAATTTTACGGCTTCAGCATTAAAGTCTTCGCCATTGTGGAATTTTACATTCTCACGAAGATGAAAACGAATGCGCTTGCCTTCGTCTAATTCTTCCCATGATGTTGCCAGAGCCGGGACGATTTTCAGATCAGGGCCGCGATAGACCAGACCGTCATAGATATTGGTGGCAACGGATGCCCAGTTGACCAAAAAAGTGTCAATCGGATCCCAGCTGCCCGGATCTTGCGGTGAGGATACGGTCATTTTGCCGGCAGCAAATGCCGGTGAGGCTGACAGGGCAACGGCAGATAATGCTGTCGCCAATGCCAGACTGGAGAAAATGGTTTTTAGTCTCATGCTCTCGACTCCCTTTTTTAAATATTCAGCTGTCTGGTTTTATGTGTTGAGTGCAATAAAATGGCCATTGGCCACTTCTTCATATTGCCATATTTGCGGCTTGTCTTCGATCCGTCTGGTGGTGCTTGGAATTTCACCTTCCAGCATAACACGATTGGTACGTGCCAGCGGATCGGCCACAGGAACGGCAGAAAGCAAACGACGAGTATAATTATGAGACGGCGTTTCAAAAACCTGCCGGCGTGACCCCATCTCCATGATCTGGCCGAGATAAAGAACCGCAACGCGATGACTCATCTTTTCAACCACTGCCATGTCATGGCTGATGAAGAGGTATGCGAGCCCGTGCTCTTTTTGTAAATCCATGAACAGATTGATAATTTGCGCCTGAATGGACACATCAAGTGCGGAAAGAGCCTCGTCTGCAATGATGAGTTTCGGGTTTGATGCAAGCGCACGTGCGATACATACACGTTGACGCTGTCCGCCGGAAAACTCATGCGGATAGCGGTTGGCAACAGCAGAGCTTAAGCCGACCCGCTCAAGTAATTCGTCAACGCGCTTGGTAATGGAAGCTTCATCTAGAATAAGACCATGCGTGCGGATTGGCTCGGCAATGGAAAAGCGAATGGTTTTACGTGGATCAAGCGACGCAAACGGATCCTGAAAGATATATTGCACTTGCTGGCGCATACGGAAACGTTCAGCGGCACTCATTTCGGAATAGGCTTTGCCATTAAAACGCATATCGCCGGAAAGAGGCTGCTGCAACTGCTGGATGGTGCGCCCGATCGTGGATTTGCCCGAACCGGATTCACCCACCAATGCCAGCGTTTCGCCCGGATGAATATCAAAACTGACCTGCGACACAGCATTACAGACATGAGTGACACGTCCGAAAATATTCTTCTTTATATTAAAGCGAACGGAAAGATCGCGTACCGACAAGAGCGGCGGCTGTTCAGGGCGTGCTGTATTTTGAATACGCGTTTCGCCGACCTGAACAGGCTTGCCGTCTTCAAGGATCGTGACCGGTGTTCTGATCGGGAAATCTTCACCGGCCATGCTGCCAAGTTTTGGCACGGCAGAGAGTAGAACTTTTGTATAAGCATGCTGAGGATTAGCGAAAATATCATTAACCGTGCCTTCCTCAACTTTCTTGCCCTTCCACATTACCACCACATCATCGGCCATTTCAGCGACAACACCCATATCATGGGTGATGAAAATCACGGCCATCTCCAGTTCTTTTTGGAGATCACGAATGATGTGCAAAATCTGCGCCTGAATGGTGACATCCAGTGCTGTGGTTGGTTCATCGGCAATAAGAAGTTTTGGGCGGCAGGCGAGCGCCATCGCAATCATCACGCGCTGACGCATGCCGCCGGAAAGCTGATGCGGATAGCGTGACAACAAGCCTGCCGCATCGGGCAAGCGCACCATTTCAAGCAGGCGCTGCGCTTCTTTCAACGCATCTTTTTTCGATAATTTTTCATGCAACATCAACACTTCGGCAATCTGGTCACCAATGGTGAAAACCGGATTAAGCGAGGTCATCGGCTCCTGGAAAATCATGGCAATTTCTTTGCCACGAATGCGACGCATCGTTTTCTGCTCAGTTTCAAGCAGGTCTAATCTGCCTTTGGAACCAGTAAATTGAATTTCGCCTTCCGGATATTGCGCTCCTTGCATGTCAGCCAGACGCATTACTGAAAGCGATGTGATGGATTTGCCGGAGCCGGATTCGCCAACAATGGCTAAAGTTTTGCCGGGTTTGACAGAAAAGCTCAATTGGTCGACGACCCGCGCAGTGCCGAACTCGACGGAGAGATTTTTGACTTCCAGCAATGGCTGGATTTCAGCTGTTTGGCGAAGCTGTGCGTCGTTCACTCCGGTCATCCTTTATAGTGTAATGGCAGAACGGGCTGCCTGATTAAATGCACCTGACATGAAACGTAGCAGAGCCGCTACTTCCGACAGGGTTTCTTCAGATGGGCGTGCACTTGCCGTTGGTCCCACAAGCAAGCGCTCGCGGATTTGCGCGTAATGCGCACAGGCTTCAGCACCTTTTTCTGTTATACGAACAGTTTTTTCTTTTGCTGCTTTACCAGTGGTGAGCAGTCCGGCTTTTTCCAGTTTCCGCAGGGCATAAGTGGCAATATGCGTGTCTTCAATATCAAGAACAAGACAGATATCAGCAAGTTTTTTTTCACGTCCGCGATGGCGGATGGAATGCAGAATCAGGATTTCAATCGGAGAGAGACCCGGCAATCCTGCTGCCGCCATGCAGCGAACCATCCAGCGGGAAAAGGCGTGGGAGGCAAGAATCAAGCCATATTCGACTTCTGATAATGCGGTGGAACCACCTTCAGCTAAATGAGCAGAAGAAACAATGGGTGTGATGGAGGGGGCATTGCGCAAATGTTCTGGCAAAGTACTTTCGGGCAAATTCATGTTTGCAAATGCTGAATTGCCACCATCCTTCCCGCTGGCCTTCACACTGGTTTTTTTATTGCTCATATTGCCTTGCTCCCAAACTCATGTATTTTATGTCACCATCTTATCGACATTTTGTCAATAAAATGAAACAATCTTTTCTGATAAACACTCCGGATAATGGTAAATTTTTCACAAGGAATCCGATAATGAGCGGAACGGCACCACAGATTTCGCAAGTCTGGGACTTCTGGATTGATCGTGGCGGTACATTTACGGATGTTATCGGCCGTGACCCTCAAGGGCAGCTTCATGCCCGCAAAGTGCTTTCAGAAAATCCGTCCGCTTATAAAGATGCTGCTGTTCAGGGCATTCGCTTACATCTTGGCTTGCAAGATGGCGAACCGGTTCCGACAGGTGCTATCGGTGAAGTGCGTATGGGCACAACGGTTGCAACCAACGCATTGCTGGAACGCAAGGGCGAAAAACTGGCACTCGTGACCACCAAGGGTTTCCGAGACGCGCTTCGCATTGGTTATCAGGAGCGCAAGAATATTTTTGCAACTGAAATCATCAAGCCGGAAGCGCTTTACGATCAGGTTGTGGAAATTGACGAGCGTATATTAGCTAATGGCAGCATTGATACAGCGCTTGATTTAACCCAGGCTGAAAGCGCTTTGCGCGCGCTTAAAGCTGAAGGCTATAATGCTGTCGCGATCATCTTCATGCATGCTTACAAATTTCCGGAACATGAAGCCAAAGTTGCCAAAATCGCGCGCGATATCGGCATCGAACAGGTCTCGGTCAGTCATGAAGTATCCCCGCTGATTAAACTGGTTGGCCGTGGTGATACAACCGTTGTTGATGCTTATTTGTCACCGGTTTTGCGCCGTTATGTGGCGCAGGTTTCACGCGAACTGGACGTGGAGCGCACGGGTGCGCGCGTCATGTTCATGATGTCGTCCGGCGGCTTGACGGCGGCGGATATGTTTCAGGGTAAAGACGCGATTCTCTCCGGCCCTGCGGGCGGTGTGGTCGGTCTGGCGCGTACCGGTGAAACGGCTGGTTTCCATCAGGTTATTGGTTTCGATATGGGGGGGACATCGACAGATGTTGCCCATTTTGATGGCGAATATGAGCGTGCTTTTGAAACAGAAGTTGCAGGTGTACGTGTCCGCGCGCCGATGATGCTGATCCATACGGTTGCTGCCGGTGGCGGCTCGATCCTCCATTTTGATGCTGGGCGTTTCCGCGTTGGTCCTGATTCTGCTGGTGCTAATCCGGGCCCAGCTTGCTATCGCAACGGCGGGCCTTTGGCAGTGACCGATGCCAATGTGATGCTTGGCAAATTGATGCCGGATTATTTTCCATCCATTTTTGGGCCTAATCAAGACAAGTCGCTCGATGTGGAACGGGTACGTGAATTATTCACGCAAATGGCGGACGAAATCGGCGATGGCCGTTCGCCTGAAAGCGTTGCCGATGGCTTCATCCGCATTGCCGTTGCCAACATGGTTGAAGCGATCAAGAAAATTTCAGTACAACGCGGTTATGATGTCACCCGTTATGCGCTAAACTGCTTCGGTGGGGCAGGCGGGCAGCACGCGTGTTTGGTCGCTGATGCATTGGGTATGAAAAATATTCTGCTTCATCCGATGTCAGGCTTGCTATCTGCTTATGGAATGGGCTTGGCCGATATTCGTGCCACCCGCCAAAAAGCTTTGGGCGTTGATCTTGATAAAGATGCGCCTGTGCAATTATTCGCCCTTGGTAGCGAATTGGCGCAAGAATGTGTAGCGGAATTAATGGCGCAAGGCGTTAAAGAAGACGTTATAACTACGCATTTGCGTGCGCATATCCGTTATTCTGGTACAGATACCGTGCTTTCGATTGATGCTACCTATCCGGCAGTGGATGCAGCAGAACGTTTGCGCGCTGAGTTTGAAGCGGCACATAAGCGCCGCTTTGGTTTTATTGCTGAAAATAAAGCACTGGTGATTGATGCGGTAGAGCTTGAAACCGTCGGTGGTGGCGCTGGTGAAGGCGAAGCGCAAAGTTCTGCTGGTGAAGCAGGAGAAGCCACAGCCTCCCGTCATACCCGCTTTTATTCGCATGGCGCTTTTCATGATGCATCAGTTGTTGTGCGTGAAACCATGCAGCGCGGCCAGACCGTAACCGGCCCTGCTATTATCATTGAAAAAAACCAGACCATTGTAATCGAAGATGGCTGGCAGGCACGTCTGACCGGTCATGATCATATGGTGCTGACCCGTATAAAAGCCTTACCGCAACGTGTGGCGATTGGTACGGATGCTGATCCGGTGATGTTGGAAATCTTCAATAATCTGTTCATGTCGATTGCTGAACAGATGGGCGTAACGCTGCAAAATACTGCTTATTCAGTGAATATCAAAGAGCGCCTTGATTTTTCCTGTGCTGTTTTTGATGCGACCGGCAATCTGGTTGCCAATGCACCGCATATGCCTGTGCATCTGGGCTCGATGGATGCATCAGTTGCAACTGCAATTCGTGAAAATCCGGTGATTAAACCGGGTGATGTTTTCCTGATTAACGCGCCTTATAATGGCGGAACACATTTGCCGGATCTGACCGTTTGTACACCTGTCTTCGATGATACAGAAACAGAAATCCGCTTCTGGGTCGCCAGCCGTGGTCACCATGCCGATATTGGTGGTATTGCGCCGGGATCAATGTCGCCATTAGCGGTCAATATCGAGCAGGAAGGTGTCTATATCGACAATTTTAAACTGGTCGATCAAGGTCACTTCCGTGAAGATGCACTGGCTGATTTATTGAACGGTGCGACATATCCGGTTCGCAATTTGACTCAAAATGTCAATGATCTGAAAGCACAGATTGCCGCTAATGAAAAAGGCGTCACTGAACTGCGCAAAATGATTGGCTATTTCGGCGAAGATGTCGTGAAAGCCTATATGGGGCATGTTCAGGATAATGCTGCGGAAAGTGTGCGCCGTGTGCTGGATCAATTGCCGGATGGTGGTTTTTCTTATGAAATGGATCAGGGCTGTAAAATTGAAGTCAATATTACTGTCGATCGTGTAAACCGTGAAGCAATCGTTGATTTTACCGGTACTTCAAAACAGCAATCGAATAATTTCAATGCACCTGAGCCTGTAACCCGTGCGGCTGTTCTATATGTTTTCCGCGTATTGGCTGAAGGCGATATTCCGATGAATGCCGGTTGCTTGCGCCCGATTAAAATTGTTGTGCCAGAAGGTTCGATGTTGTCGCCGCATTATCCAGCTGCAGTTGTTGCCGGTAATGTGGAAGTCAGTCAGGCTGTCACCAACTGCTTGTTTGGTGCAACCAAAGCGATGGCTGCCGCACAAGGCACAATGAATAATCTGACATTCGGGAATGATGAATATCAGTATTATGAAACGATTTGTTCGGGTGCTCCGGCAGGGCCAGGTTTTAACGGCGCGGATGCGGTGCACACACATATGACCAATTCACGTTTGACAGATCCTGAAATTCTGGAGTCGCGTTTTCCTGTTATGTTGGAAGATTTCCATATACGCAAAAACTCAGGCGGATGTGGTCAATGGACAGCCGGTGACGGTACTCACCGCACCATCCGTGCATTGGAAGAGCTGGAATTTGCCATTCTTTCCGGACATCGCCGCGTGCGGCCATTCGGGCTGGAAGGCGGCGAAGAAGGTGAACTTGGGCGTAATGAAGTGCGTCGCTTGGACGGCACCTTTCAAGTTCTGCAAGGTTGCGATCAGGTCGTGTTGCAAGCTGGCGAAGCCTTTACGGTTATTACACCAACCGGTGGCGGTTACGGCAAAAAGTAATCTGTCTCGCCAGATCAAAAACAACCACTCCCATTTAGTCATGGGCGTGGTTGTTGTGTTCAGCTGGTTTTGTAATATTTAGAATTTGTTCTATCATTTAAATGCGCCAGCACAGTTTCGCCAACGATTGCAAATTGACCAACTGATACATTTAATGGTGTTCCAAGCGGCAGATAGACATCAAGGCGTGAGCCGAAACGGATAAGCCCGAAACGGTCACCAACTTCCATTTTTTCATTTTCGCTGACCCAATGTTCAATACGTCGGGCAATGAGCCCTGCAATCTGCACAACTGCAATCAGGCCATATGGGGTTTCAACAACCAGCCCGTTTCTTTCATTATGATCGCTGGCTTTGTCCAGTTCTGCATTGAAGAATTTTCCTGATTTGTAGGCGATACGGCTAATTGTTCCGCTGACTGGAATGCGGTTTATATGACAATCAAAAATACTCATGAAAATGGAAATGCGCAGCATCGGTTCATTTGGCAAACCAAGCTCTGGTGGCGGTGCCACTTCAGTAATCATACTGACACGACCTTCGGCAGGCGAAACAACAATGCCCTCGGATACTGGTGTGATACGATAAGGATCACGGAAGAAATATCCGACCCAGATAGTAATGATGAAAGCTGGCCAGAAAAGAAAAGCGGACAGCATGCTGAGTCCGGCAGTGGCAATAAGGCCTAGACATAAAAATGGATAGCCCTTTTTATGAATGGGTACGAAGCAATCTTTGACAGAAGACATTATGCTCATATCCTGTTCCTTTACTGCCATTCACCGATAGGGAGAATGGTTAGTAAGGTACAATGTCTTTAAACAGGGACAGTTTGGATAATGAGGCTATGCCGGTTATTTTAATGGCCGGTGTTTGATTTCAGTGTATCATATAAACGTATCTGGTTTTGGCAGGGCAGGAAGAGTGTCCGCCTCTGCAATTTTGAACAATCAAGAAATTATAGTGTTCTAGAATTTAATATCTGGAAATATCCGTTGGAATTCTTTCTGAGCGCGCCGGTAGCGCCAAACTGCGCGTCCGCGGGCTTTCCAAATATCTTTTCGCGCCTTTATCCAAGGTTTTGGCGTGCCATGAAAATGGACAATACAATCTGGCGATGACGTGCACTCATCAAGACTGCCACCCAGAGATAGACTATTATTTCTTTGCCGCCTCGTGCGCGACCACGACGAATTGAAGGCGGGATTAAGCATAAGGGTTCTGCCATTAAAGACCTTGTTCAGATGATCCTGATCAGCCAATTCGTAATTATTGGCCGCAGTAACATTTCGCATCGCCTCATAAACATTTGGCTCAGCCCGAATGGCATCCGTATCAATGAGGAGAACGCCGGAATTGAAATATTTTGAGATATCATTTTGGCCGAGAAGTTTTTGCAGTGATGCAATACGGTGAGAATGCTTTTTAGTAACCGTAAGATCAAGCGCCGCCCATTTGGCAACGACAAAATCCCGAACTGCACCGATAAGATGGCCGTTAAGATCGATTGAGAACAAGGGTGCCAGATCACCTCTTACATGTGTGTCACCATCAATATAGAGGATTCTACCGGAAAGTTTTTCAGCTATTCGTAAACGACCCAACATCGCAGCAGTCAACCGAGTGTCGTTTTGTTTTCTGCCACCGATATCTTCATCGGTTAAAGCTAAACAATTGAGAGTTACAAGGGGGCTAGTCTGCGCTACCCGTTTGACCTCGCTCCAGTCATTTTCAGTTAGTTGATCACCCCAAAAATGTACAATTACAGGTCCCGAAAAATGGTTCAAAGCACTCCACAATGTGAAGAGCGTAGGTTTTAGGTAACCCCGGTCAGTTACAAATACCAGTTGCGGTGTCTGTCCAATGGTAGATTGGCTGTTTAATTTCGGCATTTGGATGCTCAAGATTATATCCCGCTTTTTTACCGGAGGAAACTTTACCTGTCGCTATGATTTCTTCTATCGTCATATTAGTATTGTCAACTGACAGGTTGAGATGTTTTTTGGATATGTGGTTGCAGGATGGAAGCGCGGTTTTTACGAACTATCTGAACAAACCGAGTAGGCCTTTTGTACAACGTTATCCAGTTCACGATAAGTCTTAAACCCCATGGATTCATAATAAGATAGCGCGGCTATATTATCTGCACCGATATAAGCATCAATTTTTTCGATATTGGCTTTTTCGGCAGCTATCCTGCTTTTAGAGAAAAGAGCTTTGCCTACACCTCGTCGATGAGCTCTTGGACTGATATGTGTACCGATGATTGCCCAACCTTGCGGTACATTAAAACGATTTCCTTCGCGTGCATGGATGAGCGATTGGAAGCCGAGAATTTCGGCAGTTTCGTCTGTAGCGACACTACATAAGATATTAGACGGGTTATTGATATAATTGAAAATAATAAAATCAATATCTGCGGGGCGTTCACGCCCGTTGCTGGCAATAATTTCGCGCAGTACAGCGCTCATTCCTGCTGCATCATCAATCCGTGCGGTTCGTATTATGAGTGTCATTTTTATCCAGCAGGAAATGTTGTAAACGGTAACGGAAATCCGTCCATCATGATAAAGGACGGAGCCTGCCGTTGGTGCGCATTGATTTGTGGTACAAGTCGCATGAAATGTTCTGATGCACAATGTTGATCCAGAGCATTTCTATCCGGCCATTCTTCAATAAAAATAAAATGGCCGGAGTCTTTTTGATCTATGTAGAGATCATAAGCAATGCACAATGGCTCACATTTGGTTTTCTCAACCAGCTCTTTGTAAAGAGGTAAAACAATCTGGATTTTTTCTGGCTTTATAAAATCCTGCGCAATTACTTTTAACATGAGTATTCCTTAAATTAATAAAATGACAGACATTGTGCATTGTCTTTTTGCAATCTACAGCACTCCATAAACAAACCAATGCAATGAAATATGTTTCAATCCAAGTGATTTTTTGGACTCATCAAGTAGGTTGTTGCTATTTTGTTCACGTATTATTTTTTGTCAATCATTAAATAATGAATGACAAAATTCAGCAGTGTATAGATGGCTGGGATAGGAAGGGAATTTGCAATAATATAAATAATTGGAGGCCGGATCTGGGATCGAACCAGACTATACGGATTTGCAATCCGTTGCGTAACCACTCCGCCATCCAGCCTTTCCACGTTGTATATAATCTTTATTCTTAGTCGTAATCGGCCGGATAAATTATAATGCATAGCCGGGTTCATCAGGCTGTTTTAATGATGAATATACTTTCACCTTGAAGAAGAGATGATTATGGTTTGAATAATTATCTAATGCCTCAAAATATGAAGTTTCACGATTTGAGATGATTTTGGCAATATGACTGCAACTTAACCCGACATAAAGCCAGTAGCATTTTTTTGCCAATACCTGGCGACCAATGTCTGGTCACGGTTTTTGCCCAATTGCTTGCGCCAATAATCACGAATTATTTTTGCCTGAACTGCTTAACCTGCAAATCACTCGAAACTATCGTTGCCATTTGGCCAGGGTATGGCAAGAAGCTTTCAGGTGAGCTGTTCTGCTGCTGTGTAGCGGTGTTTTGGTCCCATCTATTTTTCGTTTTTCTGATCTGTCATTGAGATTTCGCCAATATACATAGCGGAGTTTCTCCATGGAGCCTCGATTAGATTTTCTCACAACCGATCAGAGTAAGCGCGGCAAGCCTCGCCAGTGGTCGACTGCTTTCAAGGCACTGATTTGTTTCAGAAAGCTTGCATCCAGGCGTAACGGTTCAGCAAGTCGCAGATCGTTATGGTGTTCGGGCGAATACCTGTCTTCGTGGCGCACGCTGGCGCGCAAAGGC
>NZ_JBJDRZ020000025.1:0-794 GCF_044987585.2 Paenochrobactrum sp. BZR 201-1
TGGCCATAAACAGTGCGACATAGACCAACTTTTACCATGGAACTATCCAAACAAGGTGTGATCGAAACATCGCTTACGCTGCTGTCTAATCAGCATTTACAATCCATTCAATGTCCACACCCTCAGGATGGGTGAGATTTTGAATATCTGCTTCGGTATCAACTGTTACGACGATATGCCCTGTTACATCACAGGTAAATTCTTCCTGCAAGCGGTCTACTACTGGCAGAGCTGTAGCTCCGCACCGATCAGATAATTTTTTGCTTGGCGTAAGGGAAAACGTCTAGGCGGCCCCATCACGCCAATAATATCACCAGCTTTGGCAGTTTTTGCCCAGTTACACGCCAAACCTTTAGTTTCATGGACGTAGAAATCAATGTCCATCCAGCCTGCATGCCTCATCCGGCCACAATGGCATACCATTGCGTCCCATCACTGGCCATATCGGTTCGGGCACATCATTGGTTAGCAAAAGCAGCTGCACATGGATGGCGCCAAATAAAGATAATCTCCGGGGCTTCTTCTTTTTATAGAGTCTGATCGCAACCGCCGCCAGATATTTCAGGTGATTGAGACCGATATATGCTTCGGCATGAAGAGACACATAGTATCCATGATGAGGTTCATCGAGTTTGATCTGCCCAAATGAATTGAACCGCCTCGAGTTTGCCGGATTGTTTAGCTCCAAATTGGATCTTATGGAACATAAAAAGACATCAAAACCTTATCCGCCCGAACTTCGTGAGCGTGCTGTTCGCATGTTTGTTGAGCAGCGTCATGAATATACGAGTGAA